>CAZACE010000112.1:0-5860 GCA_964483255.1 uncultured Oscillospiraceae bacterium | reverse complement strand
GCGTTCATGGAGGAGATGTTCAGGATGTTACCGGTACCGCGGGCTACCATGTCCTTGGCAAAGGCCTGGGTCGGCAGCAGGGTGCCCTGGAAGTTGAGCTTGAAGACGAAGTCAACACCGGAAGCCTCCAGATCAAAGAAGGTCTTCTGGCCTTCCTTGGCTTCGTGCTGATACTCGTTGTCGGTGGTCGCACGCGGATTGTTGCCGCCGGCGCCGTTGACCAGGATGTCGCACGGACCCAGATCGGCGAGAACCTGCTGATGGACAGCCTCGATCACTTCCGGATCAAGCACGTTGCACTTGTAGCCTTCGCAGATGAAGCCTTCAGCCTTGCACTCTTCGGCCAGCTTCTTGACGGCTTCCTCGTTCAGATCCAGCGCGGCAACCTTCGCGCCAGCCTGCGCATAGGCGCGGGCCATGTCGCCGCACAGCACGCCGCCGGCGCCGGTCACGACGACGACCTTACCAGTAAAATCAACATTCAGGGGCAGATTCATCATAGTCATTCACTCCTAAAAACAGTTTTGGTTTCAAACGAAACCCGATTGTCCATAATCTAATGTCTATTTTGCCACATTCTGCCATCTTCGTCAAGGCGGTTTGCACAATCTGTGTTTCTTTGAGCC
Source organism: uncultured Oscillospiraceae bacterium (assembly GCA_964483255.1). Classification (GTDB taxonomy): domain Bacteria; phylum Bacillota; class Clostridia; order Christensenellales; family Aristaeellaceae; genus Ventricola. The sequence continues at coordinate 5,234 of CAZACE010000112.1, read as the reverse complement.
TATTATTTCCCGAGTGGGCGAGCGTTATTTTCCCCGGTCAAAAAAGAAAGCCGTTTAAGCCTTCCTCAGCAGCGGGCGCGCAACCGTTTCGTTGAACAGCTCAATCAGCGGTCCCATGAAAAACGCGGTGATGATCGTGCCGACGCCGGCAATCGTGGGAATGGCGCCGGGTGTGCCGCCGGAGAGCAAAAACAGCAGGCAGCCGGAAACCACACAGACCACATCCGTTGCAATGCGGCAGTATTTGAACGGCGCAAGCTTCCATTTTCCGGCGAGCGCGATGGCGATTGCATCATAGGTCGATACGCCCAGATCCGCCGTCATATACAGCGCAGAGCCGAAGCAGATGATCACAATGCCCACAAGCAGGCAGACGACGCGCGTGAACATGGAAGGCGCGACGATCAGCGTCTGCAAAAAGGCATAGGTATACTCGGTGATATAGCCCAGCAGGAAGAGATTGATGAATGTCGCCAGGCCGATCTTGCTGCGATCGACGATCAGGCTGAAGGAAAGCAGCAGCACATTGACGATGACATACAGCGTGCCAAACGAAATGGGAATCATCTTGTCCAGGCCGCTCATCAGGCTCTGAAAAGGATCGACGCCCAGCGCTGCAATCTTGAAAATACCGACGCTGACGGCGCAGATGATCACGCCGCACAGCGACATGAGAATTCTTCTGGATTTCATGAGGAATGCTCCTTTATGCGGTTTTAATGATCTGATTATGGCATGGCACATGCGCTTCGTCAAGAGGCGAAAGAAAAAGGACGTCCTTGAGAAGGAAGTCCTTGAATAGCCGAATATTCAGGCCGTTTTACTCTTGCCGGCCGTGAGCTTGATATACAGCGACAGCGTGAGCGGAAAACCGAACAGGCCGAGAAGACCGAAGAGCTGCAGACCGACGAACATGCTGATGAGCGTCACAAGCGGATGCAGACCCATCTGCTGACCGACCAGCTTGGGCTCCACGATATTGCGCACGACAAGCATCACGATATACAGCGCCGCGACGCCGAGCGCCATGCGGTAATAGCCCAGCACGGCGGCGATGATGGCCCAGGGAATGAGCACCAGGCCCGTGCCGAGGATCGGCATGATGTCGATCACGGCGACCACCAGCGCAAGACCCACAGCATAGGGCACGCCCAGCAGGATAAAGCCGATGCTCAGCTCCACAAACGACAGACCCATGATGGCGATGTAGGACGCCAGAATTTTACGGACGGAATCCACGCCGGTGGCGAATGTCGTGGATATGGTATTGCGGAAACTTTCGGGCATCTTGGATTTGACATAGCTGAGAATGTGGTCAAAATCCAGTGCGGCAAAACAGGTGGAAACGACCGCAACGATGACCGTCAGGATGACCGTCGGCAGGCTGGTGATGATATTGGAAACCAGACGGACGGCTGCAACGGAAATGCTGGAGATCAGCTTTTCCAAGCTGGAAACCAGCTCGCGGCTGACCCTGTCCATGATATCCACCATGTCGGGATCGAATTCCTGCAGCTGAACCTCAATCGCTTCCAGGCTGCGCGCGACATAGGGCACGATCTGCTTGGCGAAGACCGGAATCTGGGGCACAAAGTGTTCCAGCGCAGAAATAACCTGCACGCCGGCAACAATGACGGCCACAAACAGAACGCAGTAGAAGACGACCGTCAGCAGCAGCGCCGGAATTCTCTTGGGCAGATGCAGCTTTCTGGCGAGCGCCGTGGCCGGACGCTGCAGGCTCCAGGCAACCAGGATGCCGACCAGGAAGGGACTGAGCGGCGGGAACAGATAGCGTATGAAGAGAAGGAGCGCAATGCCAATCACTGCATAATATGCCGCGTGAATCAGGAAATCCTTCCTCTTTTCAACCTCCATGTATCCATCCTCCCAAGCCTGATAATACAAAGATAGTATATCATAGGAATGTTACGGGAATGTGTCCAAATCATTAATGGTCAGGTGTTTCGCATACAGAAAAAAAGACGGCTGCATTATTTAGAAGCCGTCATAATCATCCGCACTTTACAGCGCGCCGCCGAAACCCGCCACGATCAGATCAACCTGATCGCGCAGCTGGGTAAACAGATCGGTCAGTACGCTGCCAGCCTGCATGCGCGCTTCGCACTGGGTCACGATATTGATGCACGAAGCAAGCAGATCGCCGTCGCAGAGGCTCGTGCCCACGCCATAGATGTTGGCTGCGATGGTATTGATCGACTGCAGCGTATGGATATGGGCGCGCACGGTTGACAGCAGCGTCATCGTGTTTGTGCCGCTGGATTGGGTCAGGCGATAGACGGCGCTCTGCGCTTCGCTCGCCTCGCTGACCGCGCGGGAGAGCAGCGCAGTGCTGGTGGCCTCGCCGACGCCTGCGGAGCGGAAATAAGCAAAGGTAACGCCGAGCAGCGCAATGACCAGAATGAAGATGACGAGGTAGAGCAGCCGGATAAGCTGTTTGTTCTTTTTCCGGCCGGCATTGGCCTGAAACGAATACATACGCAAATAACCTCCTTCATGTAAGGAAGAACCTTCTTCCTGCATCTCATTATAGCACATTATGCGAATGGGGTAAAGTAGTCGCTTTAAATGTCAAAAACAAACGAAAGTGGAGAACGAAAACTTTAAATAAACAAAATACGGGCAAAAAGTGGAGAATATATGTCAAATGACGCATAGAGCTTGATCCGCAGGCGAAAAATGTCGTATAATAAGATGTTATTGACAAAGCGACGACGCGGCTCTGCCGCGAGGAGGAAAGCATATGCCGATGAATATTGCCATCGACGGACCGGTTGGCGCCGGAAAGTCGTCAATCGCCGATGCGGTTGCCAGACGTCTTCATATTTTGCATCTGGATACAGGCGCGATGTATCGCGCGTTCGGCCTGTATGCGCTGCGCAGCGGCGCAAACATGGCCAGTGAGGAGGAACTCTCCGCCCTGGTGGAGAAGGTGGATGTGCAGGTTGAGTATGCGGACGGCGCACAGCGCACGCTGCTCTTCGGTGAGGACGTCAGCGGCCTCATCCGCACGGGCGAGGTTTCCGCGGCGGCGAGCGCCGTTTCGAAGTGGCCTGCCGTGCGCCGGCACATGGTACGCGCGCAGCAGGAGATGGCCGCCAGGGCGGACATGCTTATCGACGGCCGCGATATCGGCACGATCGTGCTCAAGGATTCGCCCTGCAAGATTTTCCTGACGGCGCAAAGCGAGGAGCGTGCCCGCAGGCGCTATGTGCAGCAGCTGGCCAAGGGCGATGAGACGCCTTACGAGCAGGTGCTGCGCGAACTGATTGCCCGCGACGAGCAGGACATGAACCGCAAGACCGATCCGCTGCGCCAGGCGGAAGACGCCGTGCTTGTGGATTCCACGAACATGACCGAAGAGGAAACCGTTGAGACGATCGTGAGGATCGTGGAGGGTATATATGGAAAACAAGAATGAAAACAAGCTGGTTCTGGACAATGCCGCCATTGAGGCGGATCTGCTGCGTCCGGGTCGTTCCTGGTTTTATCAGCTGGCTGTGAATGTGCTGACTGTTGTCTGCAAGCTGCTGTTCTTTGTGCGCGTGGAAGGCAGGGAGAACATCCCCGAGGGTGCCTGCGTGATCATGGGCAATCATCGCGCATGGATCGATCCATTCTGCCTGGCGATGTGCGCTCGTGACAGGGAAATCCGCTTCATGGGCAAGAAGGAGCTCTGGGGCAGCAAGGTGTTTGCCTGGATTGCCAAGCAGGTTCGCGGCATTCCCGTCGAGCGCGGAAGTGTCGATATGGCCAGCATCCGCATGTCGATGACCGTACTCAAGGCCGGTCATACGCTGGGCATCTTCCCGGAGGGCACGCGCACCAGGGGCGACGGCATGATGCCGCTGCAGGGCGGCGCATCGCTGCTGGCACTGCGCAGCAAATGCCCCGTAGTGCCCGTGTATATTGACGGAGAATACAAGCTCTTCCGCCCGGTTGTCGTGCGCGTGGGCAAGCCGGTTCAGATGGACGATCTGCTCGCCGGCAGGATCAACAAGGATACCTGCGACGTGCTCAGCGACAGGATTAAGGCGGCGTTCGCCGAGCTGAGCGGCGGCCGCTCCCTGCTTGCGCCGGTGCCGACGAAGGAGCACGAAGAAACAAAAGAATAAAAAACAGAAAAAATAAATAATTTGCGGCAGGAATCTGCCAAATAGCCTAGAATTCATTAAGATGGGTAATAGGAGAACTAGGCCTTTTTGTAGGTTACGGAAGGTTTGGCCGCAGGAAAAGCAGGTTGTTGATCGATGAAACTGACCATTGGAGAGCATGCCGGATTCTGTTTCGGCGTCCGCCGCGCGGTGGACAAGGCATTCGCCTGCGCCAGTGAAAAGCTTCCCTGCGTGACCCTCGGCCCGCTGATCCATAATCCGCAGGAGGTTGCCCGCCTGGAAGAGGCCGGTGTGTGCAGCGTGGATTCTCTGGAGCAGGTGAAGGCCGGACAGACAGTCATCATCCGCTCTCACGGCGTCATGCCGCAGGTATATGCCCAGTGTGAGGCGCAGGGCATTCCGGTGATCGACTGCACCTGTCCGCATGTGGCGCATATTCATCAGCTGGTGCGCGAGTACAGCAGGGATGGCGACGCGGTCATCATCGTCGGCGAGCCGGATCATCCGGAAATCGTCGGCATTGCCGGCTGGGCGCACGGTGAGGTATTCATTCTGCCGACGCGGGAAGCTGCCGAGCATGCGCAGCTGCCGAAAAGGGCGCTCGTTGTGGCGCAGACCACGCTGCGGCGCGACCGGTTTGAGGATGTGCTTGCCGTTATCCGCGCCAAAGTGCAGGATCTGACGGTGCGCATGACCATCTGCGCGGCGACCAGCAAGCGCCAGCAGGAAGCCGAAACCCTTTCCCATGAAGCCGACGTGATGATTATTGTCGGCGGCCGCAACAGCTCCAACACAAAAAAGCTGCTGGAGACCTGCCGCCTGCGCTGCGAGCGCGCCTATCAGGTGGAAACACCGCAGGATGTGCCGCAGGGCATCATCAAAAATACAGATCGCGTGGCCATCACGGCCGGCGCATCTACGCCTCAATGGCTGCTTGAAGAAGTGAGGCTCGCCATTGAAGCTGACGCTGAGTAACGCGTCGCAAAAGATCATCTATCCCGGCGAGAGCCGTGATAATAAAGTATGTATCATCCCCGGAGGAATTCCGGTAGAGATACTTGAGGAGGTAGTACCCGCATGAACGACATGGAAAAGAATCTG
>CAZACE010000111.1:0-5869 GCA_964483255.1 uncultured Oscillospiraceae bacterium | reverse complement strand
CCTTCGACGATCCAGCCGCGCATCGCGCCCTTGTTTCGGATATGGCGGGTGAGCGCACGGGTATCCACGCCGTAGATGCCGGCCACGCCCTGCTCATCCAGGTATTCATCCAGGCTCTTTTTGAGCTGCCAGTTGCTGGGCACCTCGCAAAGCTCGGACACGACCACACCCGCCATCTGCACGGCGCTGCTCTCAAAATCGAGATCATTGATGCCCACATTACCGATGAGCGGGTAAGTCATGCACACAATCTGGCCCCTGTAGGCCGGATCGGTCAGCGTATGCTGATAGCCGCACATGCCGGTGGTGAAGACCACCTCGCCGCAAACGGCGCTCTTATGTCCAAACAGGGTTCCCTCAAAGCGGGAGCCATCTTCCAGGATCAAAACTGCCATTGGTACTCTCCTTCTTTTCATGAAAGTCGGAATCTGTGCAAATACAATGTATAAATATACACAAACCTATGTATATCAACGAAATTATAGCGCGATGGCCGAATATCGTCAATTCGCGCCGAGCAAAAAGAAAACCGCCAAAAGGCGGTTATCATGCACAAATGAAACAAACAGAGGAAAACAGCGCATTCATCGCAGCATCGTACATACAACACTTCATAGCCGTTTCTCCTCTCATTTCTATTCCTTTTTCTCTTCGAGCGCAAGCGCTCAATAGGTAATCATACACGATCCGGACGCATCTGTCAAGCTTTTTATATAGCTCATTCCTGCCCGGGGATATCCGCAAACACGTACGCGATATGCTCTTTGAGTTCCTTCCAGGCCTGCGTATCGCCCAGCTCGCCTTCAAGCAGCGCCGCAAGGCTCCTGTAATACCAGGCATGCAGCGTCTTGTCATGCTGATGGAACTTGAAAAACAGTCGCTCGCCGTCCCTGTCGTAATCCCTGCGAATCGCCCGCATATTGCTCAGCTTGTCGCTGAGCGCAATGATTTTCGCCCCTCTGTCCGCTTCGCTGATCCGTTCCACCGCGCCCTGCTTGCGCGCAAGCCAGGTTTCGCGCGGATCGCCGCAGCGCTCCTGCGTCTCACTCCTGACCAGCTGCGCCACACGCGCGCCAAACTGCTGAGCAAGCTCCGCTTCGGTCACGCTGCAATCCTCCATCACATCATGGAGCAATGCGCCGGCAAGCACCTCCGGGTCTTCCGTCAGCGTTGCGGCAATCGCTGCCACCTCCGCGGGATGGACGATATAAGGAAGGTTGGTTCCCTTGCGCAGCATGCCGTCATGGGCCTTGGCAGCAAAAATCATCGCGTCGGAAACGAGCGTCATAGGGCACCTCGCTTTTCTTTCTCAAATGTCGTATTCGCCGTCAAACACATGGGTCGCCGGGCCGGTCATGAAGACATGCCCCGTCGCCTCGTCCCATTCGTCCACCAGTTCTCCGCCATCGAGCACGATGGTCGCCCGTCTGTCGCAAAGACCGCACAGATTCGCCGCCACAAGCACCGCGCAGGAACCCGTGCCGCAGGCCAGCGTGACGCCGCTGCCGCGCTCCCACACGCGCATGCGCAGGCGATCCCGCGCAATCACATTGACAAACTCAATATTCGCTTTTTTCGGGAAGGCCGGATGCGTTTCCAGCACCGGACCGTACTTGCAGATATCGAATTCTTCCACCGGCTCCTCAAGGAAGATGACGCCATGAGGATTGCCGGTATTCACCGGCGTGATTTCAAACTCACGATCCAGCGCTTGGATTTTCGCTTTTTTCACCACGCCGCTGCCCATCTGGCAGGGAACGTCCTCACAGGCCGTTTTCGGCTTGCCCATATCCACGCGCACCGTGTCCACCTTACCGTCCTTGAGCATCATATGCAGAACCTTAATGCCGCCCAGCGTTTCCAGCGTGACGACCGTCTTGTCCGTCATGCCGTGATCGTAGACATATTTGGCCACGCAGCGGCTGGCGTTGCCGCACATCTCGCCCTGCGAGCCATCCGCGTTGTACATGAGCATCTGGAAATCCGCGACGCTGCTGGGCGCGATGAGCACCAGACCGTCGCTGCCCACGCCGAAGTGCCTGTCGCTCATGCGCCTGGCCAGCGCATTCGGATCGGCAATCGTCTCCTTGAAGGCATTCACATAGATATAATCGTTGCCAAGGCCATGCATCTTGGTAAATCTCATCGGCGTGCTCCATCCTTCTTATACGTCATAAGACACGATCTTATATATTTCGCTTAGCCTGATCTGCTTTCCTGCGTTCAAAAAAAGAAAAGCTCTGGTTATGTATCCAGAACTTTTCTCGAATGCTTATGAGCCCGATGATGTATAGCGCCTTACGCCCAGGCGCCAGAAGGCATAGCACACCGCAAGAAACGGAATCGTGCCCAACGGGCAGAGCGCATAGAGCCAGCAGTCGCTGCGGCCGATGAGCAGCTGCAGCGGATAATACTGCACGAGGGTATACGGAACGATAAACGTTGTAAATTTCTTCATTCCCTCTCCATAAATGTCAATGGGATATTTTCCGTATTCCTTGGCGCCATCAGTAAAGATATTCATGAATTCCAAGCCTTCCAGCGTGAAAAAACAGAACGCGGCATATACCAGATACAGTCCGAAAAAAAGAAGTATACCGCCTGCCAGCATGGAAATCAGCGTAATCACACGAAGCTCCGTCCATTCAATTGATGATGCTGTCACGCCATAAATAAAGACGATCAGCGCCTGAATCAGCCTGCCCAAGCGCGTAAACTCAAACTTCGCGCCAAGCACCTGCAAAACCGTACTTCTTGGCCGGACGAGCACGCGATCAAACTCGCCCTTTCGCACCAGAGACGAAAAAGCATCAAAACCGCGCACAAACATTTCCGCAAGCGAAAACTGCAGCAGCATGATCGAATAACAGATCAGCACATCCGAATAGGAATATCCTGCCACGTTCCCAAAGCGCATGAACATGAATGTGATGCCCAGAAATGTGGTCGTTGAAGTAAGCAACTGCCCTGCAATCTGCAAAAAAAAGGAGGCCTTATGCTGCATCTCGCTTCGCAGATTCAGCGAAACATAATGTATATATAGCCTAATACACTCCTGAATCCTTTTCATCATCTCAGCCTCCCTGCAGCGTCACATGGCGCACGGCCCTTGCGCACATCGCACGTCCGACGATCACCAATACAAAAAGCCAGAATACCTGCAGAAGAATCGCCTCCTGCGTCTTGGCCGGCGTCATGCTGCCGCTGTATACACGAAGCGGCACATTCTGCATCGAGGCAAAGGGCAGGATTTCCAGAAAGCGCTGAATTTTTTCCGGAAAGAACGGCAGCGGAATGCCGCCGCCGGAAAGGAATTCCACGACAGAACCCACCATAATCCGAACTCCCATGGGCGAAATCGTGTAAAACGTCAGGATGTAGATCCACATATAGAACGCAACCGAAACCAGAAAGCTGAGCACCAGCGTAAGCAGGAAGACAAGAAACTGCCCCGTGCTGGGCGGCAGACTGATGCCATATGGCTTTGGCAACAGCGGTGCAATCATCAGAATGGGAATGCAGCGCAGCATCACGCGCGAAAGCCTGCTCGCCATAGTTCTTGCGAACCACATGTCATAGATATTTACCGGTCGGCAGAGTTCATACGCTACATTACCATCAACAATGCAATCGAAGATTTCCGGCTCAAGCAGCCACGCCGCAAAGACCGCCAGAAACGCCTGCTGCAGCCAGATATAGCTGGCTGTCGCCTCAAATGTCATAGGAAAAGCCGCCGGATTCGTCGCATAAAATGCCCGAAAAACCAGAATTTCCATCAGTCCCCAGACAAACTGCGTCGTCATACCCGCAACAGCAGCTGTCCTGTACTGCAGACCCATAAGAAAACGCATCCTGAAAAACGAAAGATACTTCTTCATGGCGCACCTCACAGAATATCCAGCTTACGATAGAGCCCGGCCGCCGCCTGTTCCAGATCGTCGCTTTCGCCCTCGCGTCGGATATCTTGAAGCGCGCCATCCAGCAGGATCCTGCCCCTGCCGATCAGGATCACGCGCTCTGCCAGCGCGGCGATATCCTGCATATCGTGCGTGGTGAGGATGACCGTCGTGCCGTGCTCACGATTCTGCTTCTTCACAAAATCGCGCACAGCGAGCTTCGATACAGCATCCAGACCGATCGTGGGCTCATCCAGAAAGAGAATTCTCGGATCGTGAACCAGAGACGCGGCGATCTCGCAGCGCATGCGTTGTCCCAGAGATAGCTGCCTCGTCGGGGTTTTGAGCAGCTCTTCAAGCTGCAAAAGCGCCGTCAATTCGTCCAGATTCCGCTTATATTGCCTTTGGTCCACGCGGTAGATATCGCGCAGGAGCTCAAAGGAATCAATCACCGGAATATCCCACCAGAGCTGTGAGCGCTGGCCGAATACTACGCCGATTCGAGCGACATGCTTCATGCGATCCTTCCACGGAACGAGGCCATCGATCTCGCACTTCCCTGAATCCGGCGTGAGAATGCCGCTGAGAATCTTGATCGTAGAGCTCTTGCCCGCGCCGTTCGGCCCCATGTAGCTGACAATCTCGCCATCTTCGATGGTGAAGCTGACGTCGTTCAGCGCGCAGATCTCCTCATATTCCCTGCGAAAAAGCTGCTTGCAGGCTTCCTTGAAGCCAGCGCTGCGCCTGGCAACCCGATAGGTTTTGCAGACATGATGCATCTCAATCATCGCCATGCACCTCCCCTGCTTTCAGGGCCAGCCACTGATCTCGCGTGATCGCATAAACCCGCGTGCGCGTATTCACCGGGTCGCCGTATTCCTCAAAAAAGCGCATGCCATTTTTGACCGCCACACCGTATGACGCAGCATTGGTGTATTTCATATAGGAATACACGACGTTAAATGGCGTATGCTCAAAGACAAAATCCATGCATGCACGCGCTGCTTCCGTGGCATAACCCCTGCGCTGGTGATTCTTATGGATGTGATAGCCGATCTCCGGGCGCATCTTTCCGTGGATATTCTGCATGGAGATACCGCAGTCTCCGATAAACTCGCCTGTTTCCTTGAGCACAACGGCCCACAACCCAAAGCCGAGCGCCTTGTAGTTGTTCATATTCCAGGTGATCCACCCGCGTGTTCGCGCTTCGTCAAAGGGCGCAGGATAATGCTGCATCGTCTGAGGATCGGAGAGGATTTCATGAAGCGCATCAAAATCCTCCATCGTCAGATTTCTGAGTTTTAAGCGTTTGGTTTCCATTTCCATGGCTGCAAGACTCCTTTCTGTCTGCTTCCTCCTGGTAGTTATAGTGTACCTATCTTGCCAAGTCGGGCGCGCCTGTCCTTTCATCAGGCGATCGCGAAAAAGTGACGGATGTCCAATCTAGCACCATGTCCTTGAAAATGTCAACGACAGATTTTTCCGTTTTTTCGGCAATCCGGCGCGCTTCTTTTCTTTTTCTTCGTTTTTCTCCCAAAAACGCAAAAAGAAAAAGCCCAGCATTTGCTGAGCTTCTTCATGTGGAATCCGGCAACGTCCTACTCTCCCGGGCCGTCTCCAGCCAAGTACCATCGGCGCTGAAAGGCTTAACTTCTGTGTTCGGTATGGGAACAGGTGGGACCCTTTCGCCATAGTCACCGGAATTTGTTGAGGGTTTGTGCAGCCCGCGTTCCTCTTGGCTTCCGCTTCGTCTATTTGTAACCGAAGCTTTCGACTTGGGGAACCTCCGCACAAGCTACGCGTTTTTCTATTATATCAGTGCCGTCCGACAAACAGCCTTTCGGCTTGATCGGATCAGCCTGCGCCATAGGCGCCGCGTACCCTGAAAACCGCACATCCAGATTTCTTCCATCTCGTTGAAAAACCAATCTTTCAATTTTCCCTTTGGTCTCACTTGATTCTCAGATCTTTTA
>CAZACE010000110.1:857-5877 GCA_964483255.1 uncultured Oscillospiraceae bacterium | reverse complement strand
GCGGATTCAGGAAACGAATACCGACCGTCTCGCCCTCGGCCACGGTGCCGAAGGTACGCGCATCAAGCATACTCTGCTGCACGCGGATCTCGCGGCTTCCCAGCTTCAGGAAGTAGTTATACTCGCTGCCCAGGAAGATACGGCTGGTAACGTTCGCCTTGAGCGGAGATTCGTGATCAAACACGACGTCATTGAGTCGCACGCCCATCTCCTTGCCGGCAGCATCCGCCGGAAGATTGGCCGTATACGGGATCTTCTCGCCGCAGTCCAGGCAGAGCTCCTTGCCCTCCTTGATCACCGGGATGAAGTTGGACACGCCGATGAATTCAAACGTAAAGCGGTTGGCGGGACGCATGATGATATCCTCGTCCGTGCCGTACTGGCACAGGGAGCCGTCCTGCTGCATGATCGCCATTTTATCACACAGCTGCAGCGCAGACTGCTGGTCATGCGTGATATACAGGATGGTCGCGCCCAGGCGCTTCTGGATCATACGGATTTCAAGCAGCATTTCCTCACGCAGCTTAGCGTCCAGGTTGGTGATCGGCTCATCCATGACGACGACGTCAGAGTCCGTGACCAGGGCGCGGGCAATGGCCACGCGCTGCTGCTGGCCGCCGGAAAGCTGGCTGGGCAGATGGTTGGCGTATTCCACCATGTGCACCTGCTCGAGCGCCTTCATGGCGCGCGCCTTGATCTCATCCTTAGGCCGACGCTGTTTCTTGAGCGGATAGGAGACGTTTTCAATAACGGTCATGTGCGGCCAGACCGCGTAATCCTGAAAGACGATGCCGATGTTGCGCTTTTCAGCGGCGACATTGACGCGCTTCTTTGCGTCGTAGAGGCAGCGGTCTCCCACATAGATGGAGCCTGTTTCCGGCTTATTGAGGCCGAGCAGCGCACGCACGAGCGTCGTCTTGCCGCAGCCGCTGGGGCCAACCAGACACATGATCTGGCCGCTTTCCACCTCGAGGGAGAAATCCTTCAGGACGCAATGATTGCCGTACTTGACCGTAATGTTTTCAAATCGTACGTTTGCCATTTTGTCCTCCTGCGGTCATGGACCGCGGTTGCTGTCAATACTGAAAAAAGGGACATGCGTGGCCGCCTGCCTGCGCATGCCCCATCGCGGGAAAATTACTTGTTGAAGATCTTGTTGAAGGTATCGAGGTAGGTATCGGTGTTGGCGGCGAGGTCGTCAAAGTCAACGGTCATGTTGATCGCAGCGATCGCAGAAGTATCGATGGTCATGGCAACGTCGTCACGGACGGTAACGAGGTTGTTGGCCACGAGCACTTCCTGGCCTTCCTTGGAGAGGATGAAGTCGATGAGCAGCTTGCCGTTGTCCGGGTTGGCGCAGTTGTCGATGAGCGCAACCGGGCTGGTCATGGTGCACACGTCCTCGGTGGTGTAGTGGAACGCCAGCGGGGAACCTTCGCTGATCAGGTTCGCAGAGACGTAGTCCAGGCAGATACCGACCTGATAGGAACCGGCGGCAACGACGTTATGGGTCGCGGTGGTGCCGGATTCGAGCTGCAGGCCATTGTCGCGCAGAGCCTCGAAGAAGGCCGGGCCATACTTTTCGTTCTGCATCATCGCGGCCATCCAGTACTTGGAGGTAGAGGACTGAGCCGGATCGGTCATGATCAGCTGATCCTTCCACTTCGGATCGAGCAGGTCGTTCCAGGTCTTCGGGGCCTGCTCTTCGGTGATGCCGATGCCTTCGAGGTTGCACCAGGCGATGCCCATGGTCACCAGACGGCCGGCGGTGTAGTAGCCGTCCTTATCGGAGTAGTTATCGGCGATGTGGTCGGTCTCGGCAGACTTATAGGGAGCCAGATAGCCGGCCTTCTTGAAGCCTTCGTAGTCGGACGGGTCGCCCAGCCACACGACGTCAGCCTCGATCTGGCCAGCCTGATGCTCGGTAGACATCTTGGTGATGACCTTGCCGCCGGAAGCGAAGTAGTAATCCATGGTGATGTCCGGATACTTGGCCTCAAAGGCCTCCTTGACAGCCTGCAGCTGCGCTTCCTGCATAGAGGAATACAGCATGACCTTGCCGGCAGCCATCGCGGAGCACGCAGACACGATCAGGCAGAGCGCGAGAACCAGAGTGACGAGTTTCTTCATAAAAGAATCCTCCTTGTATAATTTGGCTGCCGGCCATTGACACTACGCCAGCATCCTGTTTACATAGATTTTACCTTCATTGCCCCTGTTTTGTCAACATTTTCCCATAAATCTACTGCATTTTATGCATTTTCAATCACTTTACTATAAGTCAATCCCCTGCAGCGCTTGAGATTATGCCCGATTCCTGCTATACTTCATCTATACACTTTGTACGGGAGGCATCTATGCTCATCTTCTTCGTCCGCCACGGCCTGACCGACTGGAACATCCAGCGCCGCTTTCAGGGAACATGCGACGTTCCGCTCAATGAAGCCGGACTTGAGCAGGCGCATGTCGCTGCTTCCCGCTGCGCACAGCTTGGCCTTGAGCGTATTTACCATGGCACGCTCCTTCGCGCATCCGCAACAGCGCAAGCTATCGCCGATGCAGCAGGCGTGCCGCTGATCCCCTGTCCCGGCTTCAACGAGGTTTGCCTCGGAGCGTTCCAGGCGCTCAATCATGAACAGGCAAAGGCGCAATACCCCGAAGCCTATGCGCAGTACTTTTCCGACAGAGTGAACGCCGCACCGCCGGGCGGAGAATCGCTTCTGCAGGTACAGCAGCGCGCGCTTTGTGCGCTGGATGAAATTGAACGCGACGCGGTAGGCTGTACGCGCATCGCCGTTGTCTCCCATGGTGCGCTGCTCAAGACATTGCTGGGTGCGATTGCCGGCATTCCTCTGGAGCATTTCGCCGATTACGACGTAAGCAACGGCTCCATCAGCGTAATTGAAAGCAGGAACGGCAAACGCAGGCTCATTACGCTCAATTCCATGGTGCACTTTGGCGATCCATATGAGCAAATGGCGCAGACAAAATTGCTTATTTAAATGCATATAAAGGGGCTGTCAGGCTAAGCCCCAAAGAATTAAAAGAAAAAAGATGCGAGAAGGACTTGCCAGCTCGCATCTTTTTGTTGTATTTTCCTCTTCGGCTCTACATTTACGTGTTTTCACGGCCAAGGAAACTTCTTTCTCTTCCCCGCCCTGAACGTTTCCTTTATCAGATCTTTTCAATGATCTCCAGCACATCCAGAATGCGCTGCCTGGGCACAAGCGCAGAAGCCTCGCCCCTCGCGGCACACGAGAGCAGATGCGTGAGTTCCCTGTAGAACCAGCCGCTCGTACCGAGATTGATGCCGCAATCGACCACGACGGAATCGCTGATATCAAACTTCGTCACCGTGCCGTCAGCTGTGTAGCCCGTCACGCCATTGTGGTCGCACACAAGCATGCCGCGCTCAAAATACACGCGCCAGCGTGCCGTGAACGGGATCGCCGCATTGAACCAGGCAGCTTCTGCACAGACGTTCAAGCCGTTGTGATAAATATACTGGAAACGGTACTGCTCTGAATACGTCTTTCCCTTTCCAGCGCACTCGGTGAAGATGACGTCATCCGGTTTGCCGAACATGCTCACGATGACGTCCAAATCATGGATATGCAGATCAAACGGCAGCAGACCGCTCTTCTCCTTATCAAACAGCCAGCCGCCCGCAGACCACTTCGGGCAGGCAGTCAGGCGCTCAAAGCATCCATCCAGCGGCTTGCCGTAGCGCTGATCGGCAATCACTTCGCGCAGCGTTTCCACCTCGCGTGTGAACTGCAGTACCTGGGCGATATACAGCTGCACGCCATTTTCCTCCGCCGCAGCGTACATCTCTTTGGCGTCTTTGAGCTTGAGCGCAATCGGCTTTTCGCAGATGATATGCTTCTTCTGCTTCGCCGCCTCAAGCACCAGCGCCTTATGCAGGTACGTCGGCGCACAGATATCAATCACGTCGATTTCATGCGCAGCGCAGGCTTCAGCAATACTCTCATAAATCGGCAGATTCCACGCCTTGGCAGACGCCTTATCTCTATCCGATCTGCCAACACAGGCGACAACCTGCGCGCCTTCGATCACACAGTAATTCATGTAATGGCAGGTGCCCATGCCGCCCAATCCGACCAGAAGAGCGTTCATATCCATCCTCCTTTAGAGCGTATAGCCCTGCGCAATCAGATACTGCGCGCTGTCGCGAACGGCCTGATTGACCTCCCCGAGGTCCTTCGGTCCGGCGGCAGTAAATTCGATCTCAATGGAATAGGGTGCATTGTTGCCCGCGTCCTCCAGCTGCTGAAAGAACTTCGGGAAATTGATCCAGCCCTTGCCAACGGCCGGGAAATCCCACACATTCTTTTCGCCGCCTTTATCCTTGAGGTGGACATAGGCTACGTCGCCGATGCAGTCCGCAAGATCGTCGCAGGGATCGACGTCGCCATAGAACACGACATTCGCGGTATCATAGTTGACCTTCACGCGATCGCTGTTCACCCTCTGGCAGATATCGGCCAGCACACTGCCCTTGCCATGCTCCCTGCCATGCGTCTCCAGAACAAGCATGAGGTTATACTTTTCCAGATGCGGCACAAGCGCCGCGATATACTTTGCCACGGTTTCGTTATCAGCCACTGCATTATCCTTAAGATGCGCCTCGCCGATGGAGCTGACGATATAATCGCAGCCGAAGAACGCCGCCAGGCGGATATTCTTAATGAAGTCGCCAATGCGCTCGGTATCCATGAGGTTGCAGTGGCCGCTCATGGCGAAGGGCTTGAGACCCGCGCTATCGAGCTTGTCCTTGATCTCCAGCAGCCTTTCAAAGCTCTGATCCGGGAACACATGCTCCGTCCAGCCCTTGGTGGCCGTCAGTTCAATATACTTGAAGCCCGCCGCAGCGATGCCTTCGATGGCCTCTTCGATCGAAAAGCCGTGGTAGCAATTGGAATTGACCGCAATGATTCTGTTCATAGGAAAGGCTCCTTTTCTTGGGGCTGCGCCCCAAAACCTGCCTGGTGGACCAGTC
>CAZACE010000110.1:0-847 GCA_964483255.1 uncultured Oscillospiraceae bacterium | reverse complement strand
TGCCCTGCCCGAGGGGCATTGCCCCTCGGACTCCCCTTTACGCTTCGCGTATATCAGCGAAAGTTAGCAGTTTACCTTGACCGTGCAGCCCTTCTCACTGGACTCAATCGCGCCAAACACCGCACGCATGGCGGTCAGTGCGCTCTCGCCGGTGATATACGGCGCATTCTCATCCTTGATACAATTGATAAACATATCAATGACGCCGGAAGCCGTCTGGTTATCGTTGGTCTGGATCTGATCGACGTCGTAGTATTCCACTTCACCGCTCTTCTTGGTAAGCACGAGCGTATGATCCGGATGATCGTAGATCTTGAGCACGCCCTCCGTGCCCCAGAGCACAGTGGAGTTATCCTCTGCGCCATAGTTCGTCCAGGAGACGGTCATCGTGCCCATCGCGCCTCCGTCCATCTTATAAATGACAAATGCATTATCATCAACCGTGATCGGGCTGCCGTCCGCGAACTTCTTATCCAGAACGGAAAGCATCGCGCTGACCTCTACGATCGTCTGGCCGGTCAGGTACTGCAGAAGGTCGGTCTTATGCACGCCAAGATCCGCCATCGCGCCCATCGCCGCGCGCTTCTTATCGAAGAACCAGGTATTCAGGCCCGGATCGACGCTCCAGGTTTCGGGGCCGCCATGGCAGAAGGCCGTCTTGAAGGTGAGCACCTTGCCAATCGCGCCGGCATCGATGAGCTCCTTCGCCTTCATATGCGCGCCAGCCAGGCGCTGATTCTGGCCGATCATCAGGCGCTTGCCTGTTTCTTTGGCAGCAGCGACCATGGCCTCGCTATCCTCCAGCGTGGTTGCCATCGGCTTTTCGCACAGCACGTGCTTGCCGGCC
>CAZACE010000109.1:0-5887 GCA_964483255.1 uncultured Oscillospiraceae bacterium | reverse complement strand
ATGAAGGAGTCCGGCGTTATCAATAAGACTGCGCTGGTCTATGGTCAGATGAACGAGCCGCCGGGAGCCCGTATGCGCGTCGCGCTGTCCGGTCTTACGATGGCTGAGTATTTCCGTGACCGCGAGGGTCAGGACGTTCTGCTGTTCATCGACAACATCTTCCGTTTCACCCAGGCTGGTTCCGAGGTTTCCGCACTGCTTGGCCGTATGCCCAGCGCCGTTGGTTATCAGCCGACGCTGGCGACCGAGATGGGCGCGCTTCAGGAGCGCATTACCTCCACCAAGCGTGGTTCCATCACCTCCGTTCAGGCTGTTTACGTCCCTGCGGACGACCTGACCGACCCGGCTCCGGCGACCACTTTCGCCCATCTGGATGCGACCACGGTTCTTTCCCGTAACATTGCGTCCCTGGGTATCTATCCGGCCGTCGATCCTCTGGAGTCCACCAGCCGCATCCTTTCTCCGGATGTTGTGGGTGATGAGCACTATCAGGTTGCGCGTGATGTCCAGCGTATTCTGCAGCGCTATAAGGAGCTGCAGGACATCATCGCGATCATGGGTATGGACGAGCTTTCCGAGGAGGATAAGCTGACTGTTTCCCGTGCTCGTAAGATTCAGCGTTTCCTGTCCCAGCCGTTCAGTGTTGCTGAACAGTTCACTGGTATGGAAGGCAAGTATGTTCCAATCAAGGAAACGATTCGCGGCTTCAGGGAGATCATCGAAGGCAAACATGACGACCTGCCGGAGAGCGCCTTCCTGTTCGTCGGCACCATCGACGAGGCTGTGGCCAAGGCAAAGGGTGAGCATAAATGAGCACGTTCCACCTGAAGATCAGCACGCCGGATGGCCTTGCGTTTGACGGCGAAGTCGAGCGTCTGCGTGTGCGGATGATCGATGGCGACGTATGCCTGCTTGCGCGCCATTCGGATTATGTTTCCGCTGTCGGCGCAGGCGAGGCTGCACTTGTTACGGCTGATGGACAGACCCGTCGCGCCGCCTGTATCGGCGGCATGCTGGCCATGATCCAGAATGAGGCGAACTTGATCGCGACAACGTTTGAATGGTCGGACGACATCGATCTTGATCGCGCAAAGCGTGCTAAGGAAGCTGCCGAGGACCGTATTGCTGCAGCGAAAAATGACAAGAGGGAACTTCTTCTTGCTCAGGCGAAGCTGCAGCGAGCACTTGTTCGCATCGGTGTCAAGAGCTGATTATATCAGAATGAAATAGAGGTCATTCGCCATTGCGAGTGACCTCTTTATTATTCAGTTTCTATCAGCTTGTGAAGCGCCTGTTTAGCTATCGAAAAATCATACCCTCTGCGTGCAAGCGCAGCAAGGATTTTCTGTCTGTCAGCAGGAGAAGAAATATCCTTTCCTCGAGAAGCCTTTCGTGCTGCATTGATCGCGCCGCTCATCATATCATCGTCGTCCACCTCAGCGAGAGCCTGATCGATTTCCGCTTGATCTACGCCTTTTTGACGAAGCTCCATGCGTATTCTGCGCGATCCCAATCCTCTTGAGGCACGTGCAGCAGTCCATTGGGCTGCAAAATCAGCATCGTTGATATATCCCGCTTCATGCAGACGCGCCATAACCCTGGCGATTGTTGCTTCCGGGTAAGCATTCCTTCTCAAGCAAGCCACGATCTCTTTTTCCGTACGCGCGCGGGATGCAAGCTGAGAGATGGCTTTTTCAAAAGCAAAAGGATAGGAACGCTCACGAATAAACAGATCAAATGCCTGACGATCAAATGGCATGCCGCTTTTGTATGGACGCTCTCTGAGCATTGCTCGCGGCATGGTCAGTGTCTCTCCTGTGGAGAGGGTAAGGGTGGCTCGTCCGTGAATGCGTTTGATGCTTTCGATCCGAATTGTCTGATGTTCGCTCATCATCTGCGATTGGCAAGCAGGCTGTGCTTGAGCTCGTAAAGCTTTGCAGAAAGGTCAACCTTGTAGCGATGCGGCCTGGTCAGTCTGCGGTATTCATCCCAGAAGGACTCGAGTTCCTTCTTCGAATAAGCGGCGATCTCAGAGAGCGTCGGCATATCATACACAAGCTCGCCATCTTCAAAGATGGGAACCAGCAGCTTGCGCGCTTCATATTCGCACAGCGTCATGCGTTTCCAGGTATTTTCGGGATCAAAAATCTCAAGCGGCTCTCCTGAGGAATAGTCTTCTTCTTCCAGCGCGATCATGTCGGCAAGCGCCTTTCCGGTATTCTTATCATAGAAGCGATAGAGCTGTTTCACACCGGGATTCGTAACCTTGGCAGGGTTCTCAGAGATCTTGATACGCGGAACAAATTTGCCGTCGCATTCCTCAGCAGCCAGCTTGTAGACGCCGCCAAGCGCAGGATTGTCCATGCTGGTGATCATCTTCGTGCCAACGCCCCAGATATCGATCGCAGCGCCCTGCGCCTTCAGATCCCAGATGACCTCTTCGTCCAGATCACCGGAAGCGCAGATTTTTGCATTCGGGAAACCAGCTTCGTCGAGCATTTTGCGCGCCTGGCGGCTCAGGAATGCAAGGTCACCGCTGTCCAGGCGGATTCCCTTAGGCTCATAGCCGCGCTCGCGCAGCTCTTTGAAAACCTGGATAGCGTGGGGTACGCCGCTTCCAAGCGTGTCATATGTATCGACCAGCAGCAGACAGTTGGTGGGGAATACCTCTGCATATGCGCGGAAGGCGCTGATCTCATCCGGGAAGGACATGACCCAGCTGTGTGCATGCGTACCGCCGATCGGAATATCAAACATCTGTCCCGTGAGCACGTTGCTCGTTGCCTGGCATCCGCCGATGATCGCAGCACGCGCGCCATAGATACCGGCGTCAGGACCCTGTGCGCGGCGAAGGCCGAATTCGAGTACGGTATCGCCCTTGGCCGCCTGCACAACGCGTGCAGCCTTGGTTGCAATCAGCGTCTGATGATTGATGATGTTGAGCAGCGCCGTCTCCAGAAGCTGAGCTTCCATCACAGGCGCAATGACACGTATAATCGGCTCGTTTGGGAATACCACAGTGCCCTCTGGAATAGCCAGAATCTGGCCTGTGAAGCGGAAACCAGCCAGATATTCGAGGAACGCTTCATCAAAAATGCCGAGGCTGCGAAGATATGCAATGTCTTCGGCTGTAAATCGAAGATTCTTCACATACTCGATTGCTTGCTCAAGGCCTGACGCGATAGCATAAGCCATGATATCGCCGCGCTTGCGATAGAAAAGATCAAAGCAAGCACGATTGTTCTGCATACCGTGATGCAGATAACCGTTCATCATGGTCAGCTGGTACAGGTCGGTCATCATTGTCAGATTACGCATGAACATCGCTCACTTTCGTAGTCGCGGGGCAGAAGGGATAGCACAGCAGCCAGCCGCACAGCACAAGCTGAATCATTGCTGCGCATTGACGCAGGGAAACGTAATAGGTATTATCTGCATTTGCACGTGTGATACCGGCAAGCAAAAGGATGATCAGAGCTGCCGCATTGATCAAGAGCGGAAGGGCTGTCTTCAGATCAAAGCTGCCGCGGTCAAGCGTCCAAAGCACAATGATGGCGGCAGAGCAGAGGATCAAAGCAACCATGCTGAGCTGAGAGAATATGAACAGCGTGCTGTACGCGCCTCGCTCAAATTCCCCCAGGAATGTCGTTACCAGGCACAATACAGCGCAGACGACAGGCAGGATGGTCACCAGACTGATCCGGTCGCGGATGCGCATAAAGAAATAAATCACAACGCCGAGTGCTGCAAGCGCTGAAAGCACCTGAGAAATACGGACGAATTCGCTGATAAAAGTCAAACTGTCATAACGCAGGCCCTCAATGACTGTTCTGCCGGCGCAGTAAAGCAGCAGATACCAGCAGAACACATCACCTCTGCGGCGAAGCGCATGACGAATGACAAGCAGGAGCACAAATACGATCATGTCCCAACAGAATTCATAAAAGAACGTTGCCATATGCCAATACCAGACATCGCCAACAGGGATTTCGACGGCAAAGGGAAAGAACTGTAAATATTCTTCACCAATGCGCAAACCATACGCTTCCATGTTGATATAGTTGCCCCAGCGGCCGATGGCCTGGCCAAGCACAAGCGCAGGCGCGACAATATCCAGAATGGTCAGCACCGGTACTTGGTGCTTACGCGCGGTAATGCGCGCAGCAATCAGGCCGCCGATGACCGCGCCATAGATCGCCAGACCGCCTTCGCGAATGTTAAAAATCGAAAGCAGGTCTTCGCTGTACATGTTGAAACGGAAAACAACATAGTAGATTCTGGCGCAAACGATTGCAAGCGGGATCGCATAGAGCAGGAAGTCAATTATAGTATCCTGCGGCACGTGCAAACGCCTCGCTTCATGGCTGCAATATGCTAAACCAATCAAAATAGCGCCGACAATCAATATGGCATACCAGCTGATGCCGAACAGCGCAATACGGTCAATCATAGGTCTGCTGAGCATAGTTTCCTCCGATACTTCCGGATTCCTTTTCCGGAGCATTCTTACATATGATGGTCTATTATGGTTAGTATAGCGCGCGGGTATCCCGGTGTCAAGCAACGCAGGGGTTGCGGCGGCGAATTTACACGAAACCGCCATGAGAATGTGAAGCAAAGACTTGCCGCGGACAGGACGAAATGATATAATAAATAAAACTGATCCACGCAGTAAGCGACTGCTGCGCGAAGGAGGAAACAATATGTCTAAAGTTCATGTGATTGACCATCCGCTGATTCAGCACAAGGTCTCTCTGATGCGTGATAAGGAAACTGGCACAAAGGAATTCCGCGAACTGCTCAACGAGATTTCCATGCTGATGGCTTATGAAGTTACGCGCGATCTGCCGCTCCGCACGATCGAGATTGAAACCCCGATCTGCAATGCGCAGACCAAGGTCATCGCCGGCAAGAAGCTGGCTATCGTGCCAATTCTGCGTGCCGGTTTGGGCATGGTCGACGGCATCATGAGCCTTGTTCCGGCTGCGAAGGTTGGCCATATCGGTCTGTATCGCGATCCGAACACCCTCGAGCCTGTTGAGTATTACTGCAAGCTGCCCGAAGATTGCGAAGAGAGAGAAATTCTCGTGGTTGATCCGATGCTCGCTACCGGCGGCTCTGCTTCCGCGGCGATCCGCTTCCTCAAGCGTCGTGGCTGCAAGAATATCAAGCTTGTCTGCCTGATCGCCGCACCGGAAGGCGCAGATCGTGTTCAGGCTGATCATCCGGACGTCAACATCTATGTTGCGGCGATGGATGAAAAGCTCAACGATCACGGCTATATCATTCCGGGTCTGGGCGATGCCGGCGACCGCCTTTTCGGCACCAAGTAAATCCAATTATCTCAGCACGCCTTCGGGCGTGCTTTTTTCTGCTTGTTTTTGCATGGTCTTTCCTGGTTTTATCTATGCTTTTTCTTTTGTGTGTGGTATAATACATGAGTACCAATGTGCAATGAACGACATTTTACAAGAGGAGTATACTCATGAAAGATAGAATTGCCGTGCTGATTCCCTGTTACAACGAGAGCAAGACCATCGAGAAGGTAGTGACGGATTTCCGCCGCGTACTGCCAGAAGCAACGATTTATGTCTATGATAACAATTCCAGCGACGGGACTGCAGAGATTGCGGCACGCGCCGGCGCCGTGGTTCGCCGCGAGAGGATGCAGGGTAAGGGCAATGTGATCCGTCGCATGTTCCGCGAGATTGATGCCGACTGCTACGTTATGGCTGACGGCGACGATACCTATCCGGCAGAAAACGCTCCGGAGCTTGTCCGGCTTGTGCTTGAGGAGCAGGCGGATATGGTCGTCGGCGACCGCCTTTCCAGCACATATTTCACCGAGAATAAGCGGCCGTTCCATAATATGGGTAATTCTCTTGTG
>CAZACE010000108.1:0-5928 GCA_964483255.1 uncultured Oscillospiraceae bacterium | reverse complement strand
TGATGAACGGCGAGTGTGCTGCGTTTTATACTGCGCTGGGCACGAAGCGGCTTGCTGCATCCTGCGAGCTGAGCTTCAAGGAGCTGCGCGAACTGCAGGCGTGCGGCGGCAATTACGAGATGGAGGTCTACGGGCGGACGCAGCTGATGCTGCTCAGCCATTGCCCGCGCAGAACAAAAGCGGGCGATGACAAGCAGGATGCAGCGTGCAACGCATGTGCAATGAGCGGCGGCTGTCCGCAGATTTATACGGACAGAAAGGGCTATCGTTTCCCGTGTAAAAGGCTCAAAATGGCGCATGGCTGCGTTGTACGGCTGTTTAACAGCATGCCCACGGATATGGCGAAATCGGGCAGAAAGCTCTATGAGGCAGGTATCAGCCTGCTGCTCGGCTTTACCGATGAGCCGCTTGAGAGGCAGAAGGAGATCGTTTCGTCCTATCGCAATGTGCTGAATCTGGGCGAGGCGATTCATGAAATAGAACAGGGCGTCACATCCGGGCATCTGGCTCGCGGTGTGGAGTAAAGGAGATTGCCATGACCGAGAGATCCTTGCGGGTTCTGGAGTTTCATAAGATCAGAGCGCAGCTTTCGCAGTTCTGCGTGTCGGAGATGGGTGCTGCGCTGTGCGACAGCCTGCAGCCTGTAAGCCGGATTGAGGATGTCAGGCGCATGCAGCAGGAGACGCGCGAGGCACACGATGTGCTGACGTATCTGGGTGGTACGCCGATGATCGCATTTTCTGACGTGCATGCGCAGCTGCATCTTGCGGAGATCGGCTCTACGCTCTCTCCGCGTGCGCTGATGGATATTGGCGCATCCCTTCGTGCGGCGAGGGCATGCCGCGATGCGCTGGTAAACGACAGGGAAGGCACGCCGATGATCACGGCGAACGCATCCCGCCTTTCTACATTCAAAAATGTCGAGCAGGCAATTTCTGATGCGATCATCAGCGAGGATGAGATTGCAGATCGTGCCAGTTCGGAATTGTTTTCCATCCGCAGAAAGATGCGCGCCTGCAATGAGCGCGTGCGCGAGCGTCTGAACAGCATGATCCACAGCCCGGCGTACGCGAAATACCTGCAGGATACGATCATCACCATGCGCGGCGATCGCTATGTGCTGCCGGTCAGGCAGGAGTATCGCGCCATGGTGCCGGGCATCGTGCACGATCAATCTGCAACCGGCGCGACGATTTTTGTGGAACCGATGTCCGTTGTGGAGATCGGCAATGAGCTCAAGCAGCTGGTGGCCAGCGAGCGTGCGGAGATCGAGCGCATTCTGCGAACGCTCTCTGCGCAGATTGCGCCGGATGCGCCTGCGATGGCGGATAACCTGGCGATCCTTGCACAGCTCGATTTTGCCTTTGCCAAAGCGTCTTTGGCGCGCGAGATGTTCGCCGTGGAGCCCAAGATCAATGGTGAGGGCCGGATCAAGATCGTCCGCGGCCGCCATCCGCTGATCGACCCGCAGAAGGTCGTTCCGCTGGATATCCGTCTGGGCGATGATTTCATCAGTCTGATTATCACCGGACCGAACACCGGCGGTAAGACGGTTACGCTCAAGACTACCGGTCTGTTTACGCTGATGGCGCAGGCTGGTTTGCAGGTTCCTGCTGAATATGGCACGGAACTGGCTGTATTTGACGATGTTTTTGCCGATATCGGCGATGAACAGTCGATTGAGCAGTCGCTTTCCACATTCTCCGGCCATATGAAGAATATCGTATCGATTCTGGAGAATGTGACGCCGGATTCACTGGTGCTCTTTGACGAGCTGGGCGCGGGCACGGATCCGACGGAGGGCGCTGCGCTCGCGCAGGCGATTCTTTCCACGCTGCTGACCCTGCGCACCCGAAATGTCGCTACGACGCATTACAGTGAGCTCAAGGAATACGCGCTGACCACGCCGAATGTCGAGAATGCTTCGGTAGAATTCGACGTTTCCACGCTCCGCCCGACATACAGGCTTTCCATTGGCATCCCGGGCAAATCCAATGCCTTTGAGATTTCCCGCAAGCTTGGTCTTCCGGAATTTGTAATTGACAAGGCAAAGGATCTGCTCTCCAAGGAAGCCGTCCGCTTTGAGGATGTCATTGCCAATGCAGAGTATCACCGTCAGCTTGCTGAGAAGGAGCGTAAGATTGCCGAGGAAGCCAGGCAGGAGATGGTTGCGATTCGCAATCAGGCAGAGGCTGAGCGAAAGAAACTGGAGGATCAGCGTGACCGGGCGATCAAGAAGGCGAAGGATGAGGCGAAGCGGATCATCGAGAACACGCGCCGCGAATCGGAGGCCATGATCGCGGAACTGCGTGCCATGAAGAAGGCGGGCGGCGCGCAGGAACATGAGATTCAGCGCGTGAAAAAGAAGATGGAGCAGGCGCAGGAAGCGATTGCGGAGAAGAAAGAGGTCGGCGGCGAGATTCCCAAGACCGTGAAGCCCGGCGATATGGTGCATATCGCATCGATGGATGTCGACGCAACGGTCGTCACTGCGCCGGATGCCAAGGGTTATCTGCAGCTGAAGGTGGGCATGATGAAAATGCGTGCACAGCTTTCTGATCTTCGTACGCTGACGTCCACGCAGCAGATGATCAAGAAGGAGCAGAAAAAGCTTGAACGCAAAAAATCAATGCGTGAGCAGCGCGTGGATGTGATGACGCGCACTGTGCGCCAGGAGATTGACGTGCGCGGCATGGCGCTGGATGAGGCGCTGCCGGAGGTGCAGAAGTTTCTGGATGACGCGATGCTTTCTTCGCTGGGAGAGGTTTCCATCATCCATGGCAACGGTATGGGCATCCTGCGCGCTGGCATTCAGGACTGTCTGCGCCGTCATCCATGCGTGAGCAGCTTCCGTCTGGGCCGTTATGGCGAAGGCGAAACGGGCGTAACAATCGTATCCCTCAAATAATGGTCTGGCTGTTTTTGAAGCAGAAAAGAAGTAATAATCTTTGCTTTCCGCGTCCAAACTGAGGACGAGGTGAGCGCATGAACATGAAAAAAGAAATTGCAGCGAGCGCTTTGCTGATGAGCACGCTCGCTGCAATTCTGTTTATTGGGAAAGATGTAAGCGGAGAGACAAAATCGGTCTATGCACAGGGGGAATATGTGCCGCTGCTTGCGGGCAGCACAAGCCCGTTTGCAGATGTAGCAGATGCGGTAATGCCCTGCGTGGTTGGCGTAAGCAACCGTGCCAACACGTACAGCATCATCAGCGGACAAACGGAGCTGATTGAACAGTCCACGGGTTCTGGCGTTGTGATTACCACGCAGGGGCATGTGGTTACCAACTATCACGTGGTCGAAGGCGCCAGTGATGTCCAGATCCTCTGGCAGGGGCAGTATCTGAAGGCCGAAATCGTCGGCGTGGATGAGCTGACGGATCTTGCGGTCCTGCGTGTGATGGAGGATGTCTCGCTGCCTGCGGTTAAGATGGGCAATGCGCAGGATGTCCGCGTGGGAGATTGGGCGATCGTGATCGGCAATCCGCTGGGCAAGCAGTTTGCTGATACAGTGACGGTGGGCGTCGTCTCTGCGCTCAACCGGGAGATTTCCGGCTCGTCGATTGT
Source organism: uncultured Oscillospiraceae bacterium (assembly GCA_964483255.1). Lineage (GTDB taxonomy): Bacteria > Bacillota > Clostridia > Christensenellales > Aristaeellaceae > Ventricola. The sequence goes on along the minus strand of CAZACE010000108.1, from coordinate 2,362 downwards.
GAAGATGCTGCAGACCGATGCCGCAATCAACTCCGGCAACAGCGGCGGCGGGATGTTCAATACCCGCGGGGAGCTGATTGGTATTCCCTCGCTCAAATTCAGCTCTTCAGGCAGGCGGGATGTTGCGAGCATTGAGGGCATTGCCATGGCGATCCCGATGGATGTGGCGCAGCCGATTGTAAACAGCCTGATTCAGTATGGCAAGGTGACAAGGCCGAAGCTGGGCATCTCTGTGATGACGCTTCGTGGCAGCGAGGAACCGCGCGAAGGCATGCTGCCGGCAGGCGTATATGTCAGCGCCGTCAGCGAGGGCAGCATTGCACAGCAGGCAGGCATCAAGGCGGATGATATCATCATCCGCGTGGATGGGAAGCGTGTGATGCTGCATACAGATCTGACCAACCACATTGCAAGCAAGCAGCCTGGAGATCGTGTTGCATTGACGGTATACCGCATCGCGGGGCTGGCGGAACTGACCGTACAGGATCGTGTGCCTAAGGGCGAGGAACTGGAATTTGATATTGAGCTGCAGGTACCCTCGGAAACGACGCTGTAAGGCCGCATATTCATCTGCGCAGGAGCATACGCTTGCCTGACGGCAGGGAGGGATGCTATGCAGGCTTACGATTTGTACCGGGATATTTCGCAGAGGACGCAGGGCAATGTATACATCGGCGTTGTGGGGCCGGTCAGAACGGGAAAATCCACGTTCATTGCGAGATTCATGGAGAAACTTGTGCTTCCGGGAATAGAGAATGCACATGTCCGGCTTCGCGCGCAGGACGAGCTTCCTCAGAGCGGCAGCGGCAGAACTGTGATGACCACGCAGCCGGCGTTTGTGCCGGGCGAAGCGGTGGAGGTTACGCTGCCTTCCGATCATCGGGTACGCATTAGACTGATCGACAGTGTAGGCTATCTGGTGGATGGGGCGATGGGTACACAGGAGGGGGAAGCGCTGCGCATGGTGCGCACGCCATGGGCGAATGGTGAGATTCCATTTGAGCGCGCAGCAGAAATCGGAACAAAAAAAGTGATCAGCGAGCATTCCACAATTGCGCTGGTGATCACGACGGATGGCAGCGTAACAGAGCTGCCCAGAGAAAACTATATACCGGCTGAAGAGAGAGTCATTAATGAACTCAAGGCGCTTCATAAGCCGTTCGCTGTGGTGCTCAATACGCAAAACCCGGAAGCAGCCAAAGCTCAGAGCCTGTGCAAAAGGCTCGAGGAGGAATACGGCGTACCCGTTGAGGCAATGAATGTCGCGCAGATGGAGGAAGAGGACATTCGCGGCATATTGGAGCGGATACTCGATCGGTTTCCCATGCGTCTGTTGTGTATTCAAACGCCGGAGTGGCTTGGCGCATTGGATGAAAACCATTGGCTGATGGAGAGCCTGATTGGCAGTATTGCGCAGATGGTGCCTGCAAGTTTGTGTCTGGGCGATTCAAAGAGCATGATGCAGTTCATGCAGGAGAATCCATATGTCGAGAATGTGCTGGAAAAGGACCTTGAGCATGGCAGTGGAAAAGCTTTCTGGCAAATGAATCTGCAGGAAGGACTGTTCAATCAAATCCTGGCAGAGCAATGCGGCACAGAAATCAGGAGTGATGCGCATCTCTTGTCGCTGCTTCGGGAGTTGGTTGCGGCCAAACGGGAATATGACAGGGTTGAGTGCGCACTCAAATCGGTCAGGGAAACGGGATATGGCCTTGTGCCGCCGCTTCTGGACGAGATGAGCATGCAGGAACCGGAGATTATGAAGCAAGGCGGACGTTTTGGTGTTCGTCTTCGGGCAAGCGCACCGAGTCTGCATATGATCCGTGTGGATATTCAGACGGAGGTTTCGCCCGTCGTAGGCACGGAGCAGCAGTCGGAAGAGATGATCCGCTATCTGATGGACGGATTTGAACAGGATCCAAAGAAGCTATGGGAGAGCAATCTCTTCGGTAAGCCGCTTTCAGAGCTTGTGAGAGAAGGTCTGTCCAACAAACTGATGCATATGCCTGCAGATACGCAGATGAAAGTCCAGCAGACGCTGGAGAAGATTATCAATGAGGGAAACGGCGGCATGGTCTGCATCCTCCTATAATAATAGACTTTCGGTTTGTTATTTACAAACAGACCGAAAGTCTATTATTTTGCGTAAAAGAGTGAGGTGGAAAATACGAAAACATGATGGGACTGCTAAGAAAAATAAGCAGTGTTTTCCGGCTATCAAACAAAAAAATGGCGAAAACTTTCTTTGCTTTTGTATATTTGTATGGTATAATAGAGCGTAACATTTTACTTCATTCCTTATGTGATGTAATGGATGGAAAAGTGAAGGGAGGAACTTGTCTGTGGCTATTACCCAGACATT
>CAZACE010000107.1:0-5936 GCA_964483255.1 uncultured Oscillospiraceae bacterium | reverse complement strand
GAGGACGAGACATACGAGCTTCTTCATGGTGTAGAACCTCCTTTTATTTTCTTAAACCGATTCTACGCGGCTTAAGTTACATAGGTTAAGGCATCTGTATATGCTTCTCTTTATAAAAAACTCGTTAAGATGCATAAATCGCTCCTTATAATTTATTATATTTTGCACAATCAAATCATAATATAAATCCGCGCATAATGCAAATACTGATTTCTGAATGTTCATCATAATTTTCAGCTTATGTCAAAAAAACGCCGTCTTAATCAGACAGCGTCTTTCAATATATACTCTTTATTTCATAAACTGAGCCAGCAGCGTCAGCGCCAGCAAATCGGCGCAGCCGCCGGGGCTGATGCCTCTTTCGCTCATTCTCTCATCCCAGCGCATAAGCGTCTGGCGAATCGAATCCATCTGACAGGAAAGCCTTCCCTCCTGCAAATGACAGGCAATGCGCGCATCCAGCGCTGCCGCGGCTTCCCGAAGCTGCTCCGCCGGCTTTTCGCCGCCCCTGCGCACGGCATTCGTATCCTGCGTGCGCGCCATCAGCGAAACCAACGCGCAAAGACCCGCGTCATTGAGATTCATCCCCGCCTCCAGCGTCGCGCACATCCTGGGCAGCGAGGCCTCTGCCACAGCGGCAAATCCTGAAGCGGCCTCCGCACGCACGCCGCCGATGCGGCTCTTTTTGTAAATTGCCTCACCGAATGTATGCGCCTCGTCTCCCGCGATCCGCTCAAGCTCCTGCGCCATGCGCGTGCGCGTCATCTCCCCGCAGCGCACAAAAGCGGCGTTTACGTCGCTTCTCTCTCCATCAAAGCCCATGCCCAGCGCTGCACAGTAAATCCCCAGCGAAAAGATGGCGCCCTTGTGCGTGTTCACACCGCCGGTCGCGTCCTTCATCGCCTGCTCCGCCAGCAGCCCCGGCGTACGCAGCGCATCAAAGCAGTCCTGCGGATTCTTTCCTCTGTATTCTACGCCGGTGCGCGCGCAGGCTTCAAAGTATTCCCTGAGCGCGCAGGCGCTGTCGATGAACGTAAAGATGTCCATATCCGTATGCGCGCCGGCGTTCGCCCTGTCCACAAGGCCGGGCTTGGGCGTGATCGCCACTTCATAAAGCAGCGCGCGCTGCGCCTGCCGAGCCGTTTTCCGGATGTATTCTTCAGCAAAATGTTCCTCAATAATCGAATGCGTGCGTTCAAACAGCTCGCCAACCGTGTGTGCTCTGCTTCGGGCGCATACCGGCGCATCCTGCCCGCACAGCAGGCATTTTCGCGCAGGCAGCCCGATTTCCGTCCGCGCAATCTTCTCTCCATCCGGCTTGATCACATCGATATCCATCAGGCGGCCCATCGCGCAGCTGTCCTCCAGCAGGCAGAGTCTGCGCTTGATTTCCGCCGCGTCGCCGCCGAATACGAATACAGCCTCCGGGCCGGTCTTCTCGTGGATATCCGCCTCAAAGAGCAGCTTTTCTCCCGCAAGCACAGCACGGATTCCATCCATGCCCCACGAAAACGCACGTTCAATCCGGGGCGTTGTTTTCACAGGGCCGGCGACGTTCATTGTCAGGCAGACCAGCGAAGCGCCCGGATAGCGTGCAAGCATCGTCTGCTGCATAAAAAAGCGCGCCTCCCGCGCCTGCATCATATCCGGAACCGTTACTTCGATATACGCCATTGTCCGCACCTCTTGCCCATACTTTCCCGGTTCATTGTATCAGAATCGGCTCATGTGCGCAAGGCAGGCTTTTACGATATACAGGATAATCAAAATTGGATACGCGCTGTGTACGCTTTCATGCTATAATATATATTGAATATGTATGACCATCAGGAGGATCTCCATGAGCGAATATTTTGCGTGCGCCATTTCCCCGAGCAACCGCCGACATCAGCAGCAGATGGATGCGCTGCTGGAGCGCGAGGGCATCATGCGCGACAAGAACCTCTCCTATTCCGCCGGCATCTTTGACGACTGCGGCCAGATGATCGCCACCGGCTCGATTTTTGAAAACACGCTGCGCTGCATGGCGGTCTCAAGCGCGCATCAGGGCGAGGGTCTCATGGCCGATATCGTCGCGCATCTGGTCGAGGTGCAGACCCAGCGCGGCAACACGCATCTGTTCCTGTATACCAAGTGCGACAGCGCGAAGTTCTTCGGCCCCTGCGGCTTCTATGAGATCGCGCGCGTGGACGGCAGGCTCGTCTTCATGGAAAACCGCCGCGATGGTTTTGACCGCTACGTGAAGCAGCTGCTTGCCCAGATGCCCGAGGGCAGTCTGCAAAAGCCCGGCGCAGCGCTGGTGATGAACTGCAATCCCTTCACCAACGGCCATGCCTATCTGCTGGAGCAGGCAGCCAGAAACAACGAACGTGTGGTGCTCTTCGTGCTCAGCGAGGACAAGAGCCTCGTCCCCTTCAAGGATCGCTATGCCATGGTGAAGGCTGCCGCTGCCAAGTACGACAACGTGACCGTCGTCACCTCCGGCAGCTACATGATTTCCTCTGCCACCTTCCCGTCCTATTTCCTCAAGGACGACGCACTGGTCACCCGCACGCATGCAGATCTGGACGCCACGCTCTTCACGCGCATCGCCAAGGCGCTGGGTCTCACCTGCCGCTATGTTGGCGAGGAGCCCTTCTCCGCCGCGACCAGCGCTTATAATGAAGCGCTGGCTGCCGTTCTGCCGCAGCACGGCATTGAACTGCGCGTCATTCCCCGCAAGGAGGAGTCCGGCGCCGCCATCAGCGCTTCTCACGTGCGCCAGCTCATCCACGACGGCCGCATCGAGGAAATCCGCCCGCTCGTGCCGGATACAACCTACGACTACCTGACCAGCCCCGCAGGGGCGCAGGCTGTCGCGCGCATCAAGGCGAGCGGCAACGTGATTCATCACTGAGGGAAGAACGATCGGGGACGCTGTCCCCGAACCCCTGGCAGGGACGTCGTCCCTGCACCCTTCTTCGCTTCGCGGCGGCTTTAAGCATCTGTCCGCTGGAAGATCTGCTTCCCGCCGTGCCGCTGCAAAAATGGGTCGTCAAGCTGCCGCTTCTCCCTTGACACGCACAAAAAAGCATGATATCGTTGTCCCCGTTGTCTTTGAAATCAACTTCGTTTTTTGAGGAAACGTCATGTCATTGTTTACCCTGATCGCGTTCGCATTCCTCTGCGCCGGCGCATATTACATCTGCCCCGACCGCTTCAAGTGGATGCTTCTGCTGCTCGTCAGCTATATCTATTACGCTTACTGCGGTGTAAGCGCCCTGCCGTTCATGCTGCTCACCACCCTGTCCACATGGGGCGGCGCTCTGCTCATCGGCCGCATCGGCGAAAAAAGCAAAGCCGAACTCAAGGCCCGCAAGGCCGAGCTCGACGCAGCCGGAAAAAAAGCGCTCAAAGCGCAGGCAAAATCGAAACAGCGCGTCGTCTTCTGGGCGGTGCTGCTGCTCAATTTCGGCGTGCTGGCCCTGCTCAAGTATACCTCGCCCGTACTCACGGCGCTGGGCCGCCCGGCACTCGATCTTCTGCTGCCGCTTGGCATCTCGTTTTATACATTCCAGTCGATGGGCTATCTCATCGATGTAGCAAACGGCAAGTATGCGCCGGAGAAAAACCCCGCGAAGTTCGCGCTGTTTGTCTCCTTCTTCCCGCAGCTGATTCAGGGGCCGATTGCAAGGCACGATCAGCTTGCCGCCCAGCTAACCACGCCGCATCGCTTCGATCCGGATAACATCATCCGCGGTGCGCTGCTCATCCTCTGGGGCTTCTTTAAAAAGAAGGTCATCGCTGACCGTGCGCTGCCGCTGGTCAGCGAGGTATTCGGAGGTCACAGCGAATACGGCGGCGCTGTGATCGTCATCGCCGTGCTCTTTTATTCCCTGCAGCAATACTGCGATTTCTCCGGCGGCATCGATCTGGTCACCGGCATTGCGGAGCTCTTCGGCATCCGCCTTGCGCCGAACTTTAGGCGTCCGTATTTCTCCATTTCCCTGGGCGACTTCTGGCGCAGGTGGCATATCTCCCTGGGCGCATGGATGCGCGATTACGTGTTCTATCCCTTCGCGCTTTTGAAGCCTGTTTCCAATCTCTCCAGGGCCGCGAAGAAGCGCTTTGGCCAGGACGTCGCCCGCGCGCTGCCTGCGGCGCTGGGCAATATCGTGGTCTTCCTGCTGGTGGGCGTCTGGCATGGCCTTGCGATGAATTACGTGCTCTGGGGCCTATATAACGGCCTCATCCTCGCCATGAGCGCGCTGCTGGAGCCGCTCTACAAGCGCACAAACGAGCGTCTGGGCGAGCGTATCGTCTCCTCCCGCGGCTTTTATGTCTGGCGCGTGCTGCGCACGTTCATCATCGTGAACATCGGCTGGTATTTTGACCGCGCGCTGTGCGGGGCGGACGCCTTTGCGATGCTTCACAAGACCTTCTTCGCCCCGGCATTTGCGCAGCTCACGGACGGCACGCTGCTCTCCCTGGGCCTGATGGCAAACGACTACATCATCCTCGCCATCTCGACGGCGATCCTCATCACCGTCTCCGTCCTGCAGGAGCGCGGCATGCGTATTCGCGATCGCGCGCTCTCTCTGCCGGTCCTGCCCCGCGTGATTCTGCTCTATGCGTTCATGTATTTCGTTCTGGCGAATTTTGTGGGCGTAAACGCCGGAAATGCCGGCTTCATGTATGCGATTTTCTAAGGGAGGCAAGCCATGAAAAGACATCCGAATCTGCGCCGCATGGCCGGGCTTGTCCTCTTTTTCCTGGGCTTTGCGCTCCTGCTTCTCTTCGCCAATACGCATCTCATTCAGACGGACACCATCGCCCGCCTGACCATAAGCGAGATGCAGCAGCGAGACGACATCGAGCTGGCGCTGGTGGGCTCTTCCATCGTCCGCGATCATTTCAACGCGCCGCGCATCACCGAGGAAACGGGTCTTCAAACCTTCTGCGCTACCGTGCCCACGGCCTCCATGCCCGCTTCCATCGCGATCACGCGCGAGCTCTTTGAAACCAACTCGCCCGAATGGGTCGTGCTGGTCACCGAGCCCTACAATTTCATTACCGTGCGCGAAGCGCCGGAAGCGCAGTACAAGCTCATGCCCTTCCTTTCCGATCCTGCGAACATGCTGGATTACTACCTGCGCACCACCGATGAAGACGGCTTCTATCTGGATCGCCTGATGATGTTCCGCGAGTTCGGCGCGCAGTCGCTCTCCGACGTCGTCAAGACCATCGGCCTGCGCCACTTCCCGCAGCAGATGTATGAGCGCCTGAAAAAGGACATGGACCCGACGGTCTCCTACATGGGCAGCGGCTTCCTGCGCCACGAAACCGATGAGCGCGCAGACGATCTCATCCGCACGGTCATCCGCGAATACTCCCCCTACTATTATTACCTGCTTGGCGGTTCCATCGAGCAGCTTGCCATCTACAAGCAGCTCTGCGAGGAAAACGGCGCAAATCTCATCGTCGTCATCTATCCCAATCACACCGCGCACGGCCTGGCCGAGCCGGGCTTTCTGGAATATAACGACAGCCTGATGAATGTCTGTGCCGAGATGGGCGTTCCCTGCTACAATCTCTCCTACGCCAAACCGGAGCTCATGCCCAATCTGGATGCATACTTCTTCGATCTGTATCACATGGTCGGTGAGGGCGCGGACATCCTGAGCGATGCGTTCACGCGCGTATTCAATGCGCATGTATCCGGCGAGGACGTAAGCAGCCTCTTCTATCCCAACCGCTGGCAGTATCTGGATTCCCTGAACTTCACCACCAACTGCTGGATCACGCCATATGAGCCCGGCAGCGAATGGAATGAAGCGCTCTATCACGACGAGGCGCGCGTCACGGAGCTTGCAAAGGCGCAGGACGTCTTCCTGGCCGACTGCAACCACTGGGTCAACTTTACGCCAGAATACCGGTTCGTGCTCCTTGAAGCGGAC
>CAZACE010000106.1:0-6019 GCA_964483255.1 uncultured Oscillospiraceae bacterium | reverse complement strand
GTTTACAAGACCCTTATTGATCTTGCCGGAGAGTACCATCTGCACGATTTCCATCGTCGCGTCGTCCGTGATGCGCAGGCCGTTGTGGAAGGTGCTTTCCACGCCCACGCGCTTGAGCATGGAATTGATCTCCGGGCCGCCGCCGTGCACGAGAATCGGATTGATGCCGACATACTTGAGCAGCGTCACATCCTCGAGGATCTTGTGCGTCAGCTCCTCATTTTTCATGGCGTTGCCGCCGTATTTGATGACGATCGTCTTGCCCCAAAGGCGCTGAATGTAGGGCAGTGCCTCGATGAGAATATTTGCTTTATTGATGAATCCCATGTCGAGCTTTTCGTTGGTTTCGTGATTGGCCATGGAATTGTCCCTCTTTTCTGTTATTGATGATCAAATGAGTATGTACTCGCGATTATACCATAATTATGCATCTTTATGCAATATAATTCGGATAAAAATGCATGAATATTCAATCAGTACTTCGGATCAATCCCTTTGGGGATCGGGCAGACATAGGGGCTGGCGGCTGTGCGCGCGGCAAATTCCTCCTTGGCGGCGCTGAGCAGATCAGAATCTGCCATGAGCATCGCGCCGGCCGTGCCCAGCGTTTCCGCGGCGAAGAGCATCGCCTTATGCGCGATGGAGCTCTTGCCGATGGCAACAACCTGCCAGGTATGCGCAGGCGTATCCGCAGCCCAGGCGGCGACGGAGATCTGGCTCGTCGGCGCGCACCAGCTGGCGTCGCCGGAATCGGTGGAAACCGTGATCAGCGGGGAATCCGTCGGCGTGTGCGGCGCGATGAACGCGTAGATCGGTTCGCCCTGATGCGCGAGCACCTTTGCGCGCTCCTTTGCGGAGCACAGACGGGAGATCTTCACAAGCGTCTTCTCCGGGGATTCCAGCGCGTCGTGCAGCGATTTAGCCAGAGCAAGCTCTGCTTCATCATACTGCGGCACGCCGATGTCGTGCATCGTTTCGACCAGCAGCTCTTCCATCGTGGTATTGGGCAGAATGTTGGAGCAGCCCTTGACGAATTCCATCTCCATCGTTGTGCCCGTCATGATCGCTGCGCCGCGTGCGCAGTCAATCACGCGCTGTTTGATGCCTTCCAGATCGCCGAGGCGCGGGGAGCGCACCAGATAGACAGCCTCTGCGCTGGCCTGCACGACATTGGGCGATGCGCCGCCGGCGTTGGTGATCGCATAGTGTATGCGCGTGTCCTCCGGCACATGCTCGCGCAGGAACTGCACGCCCACGTTCATCAGTTCCAGGGCGTCCAGCGCGCTGCGGCCCAGTTCCGGGCTGCCGGCAGCGTGGGCGCTCTGTCCCTTAAATCGGAAGATCATCTTGACATTGGCCAGCGAGCCGCCCGGCCAGATGCCCGTGTAATCCCACGGATGCCAGGTGAGCATGGCGTCGACGCCCTCAAAGAAACCATCGCGGGCGAGGAACGTCTTCGCGCTGCCGGTCTCCTCAGCCGGCGTGCCGAAATAGACAACGGTGCCGCTGAGCTTACCCGCGGCGATCATCTCTTTCACGGCAATCGCCGCGCCAAGCGCGCCTACGCCCAGCAGGTTGTGGCCGCAGCCGTGGCCCGGAGCGCCCGGCGTGATGGGATCCTTGACCGCGCAGCCGGCTTTTTGACTTAAACTGCTCAGCGCGTCATATTCGCCAAGATACGCGATCACGGGTTTGCCGCTGCCGAATTCGGCGCGGAATGCATTGGGCAGACCGCCCAGATTGTCCGTGATGGCAAAGCCGTGATCCAGCAGGAGCTTTCGGATCAATCCGGCGGAAAAATCTTCATGGAAATTCATCTCCGGGTGGTCCCAGATGGCGTCGCTGGCGGCGATATATGCGTCGGAATTTGCAGCGACACTGGCCAATACGAATTGCTTCATCTCTTCTTTGAGCATGATATCCGCTCCTTGGGCTGAATAATGTACAGTAATGCAGTCAGTATATCGCAGAGATGCATTTTTGTCAAGATTCAGGCAAAAATAGAGCTGCAAACGAAATTTGCAGCTCTTGATGTATTCGGATTTTCCTGGTCAGTCTTCTGCTGGAGCTTTGTCGGGAAGGCAGAATACGCTGATGAGCAGTACGGGTGCGAGCGCAAAGAGCGGAAGGATGTAGCGCGCCAGCGTGCACGGTCCGAATTGATACGACAGCCAGATGGCCAGCACGCCGCTGGCCGGCACAATATAGCGCGTCTGTTTGCGTGCAATCAGGAAAGCGCAGACAAACAGCAGCATCCACAGCGGCGTGGCGGTACACAGCAGAATGGAAACGATCGGGAATTTCTGATGCTCATTGAAGCGGCAGATTCTCTCCAAGAGGCTGCGCAGCTGAGGAAGGGGCTGTTCATTCTGATTGGTATGAACGTCGTATTCGTGGAAGAAGTCATACTCATGCAGATGCAGATAGCCGATCCATGTGTTTGCCGAGCCACGGTAAACAACGGCGTGGCTGGTATCATCCGGATACCAGGATCCCTGGTTGAGCATCAGGAAGGCTTCGGCATAGATGCGCGGGCACTGCATACCAATGCGCGCCCAAAGCTTCATGAATTCCATGGGCTCTTCTCTCAGGCGATCCTGATTCAGGTATCCCTTGGCGCCGTCGGCCAGATAGGGATAGACGGTCAGGCCGAAGTCTTCTGTGTACCAGCTGCGGATTTCGTCCTTGTCCGCCTGGCTGAGCTCTGCATGGTTATAGGCGCGCACAAGCTGCTGGGCCGGTACGCTGTATATCTGAAAGGCGGGCGCATCGAAGGGCTTGAACACGGCCAGCATCAGACTGTTCAGCGCCAGTGAGCAAACGACAGAAAGCGCACAGAGCTTTGCCATTTTCAGGCGATAACCGCGTGCTGCGGCAATGAGCAGGGGCAGCATGAGCGCGATGGCGGCAACGCCGTTTTTGCGCATATGATACGTGAAGAGCACCATCAGAACGAAGGCGACGCATCGGCGCTTGGAGGCAAAGAATTCCTGCGGATTTTCAATCGCTTCCCAGCTGAGCAGAGAGAGCACCAGCAGCGCTGCAGCAAAGGGCGTATCCTTAGCCGAGGAAATGGACATCACCGAGAAGATGGGCAGCAGCGCGTAGGCAGCGGTCAGCAGCAGGATAGCGACGCGCGGAGCGCGGCGGCGCTGAAGGAACACGCAGCTATAGCCCAGTGCCGCGGCGAATGTGATCATGCGCAGAAGCGTCACCGTGAGGATGGCCAGTTCCGGCTGATCGATCAGACGGCCAAGGCCGAAGATGGCATAGCAGATGACAATATAGAGCAGCGGATGCCTTCCGTCCCATTCCAGGTAGTAAAACTGCCGGTACTCGGTGTTGAAATCATAATTGAACATGCCGGGATAATAGGCGATGAGCAGCGGAAGCCAGCAGATGAGCAGGATAGCCGTGTACGCGAAAAGCGGCAGATGCAGGCTCTTGCGCTCTTCGCAGATACAATCCATCATGATGAATCGGGCAATCAGACCGCCAAAGAGCGGCGCGGCAAGCACCGGAACGGCCAGACGGCGCACCATGCTGCCCATGCCCGGAAGCAGACCTCCGTAAACCGTCAGCTCAGAGCCGAGGGAGAGCGCCAGAGAAAACAGAAATCCCAGTAAGCCTGCGCTCAGCAAAACCCGCCATTTTGCGCGGGAAAAGGCATAATGAAGCGGGAAATATGCACTGCACAGCAGGATAAAGCCGAGCGTGCCATTTCGAAAGACAGGGCTGTCCGGATTCTCGGGAATCAGATAGGGCGCGGCGATGACGCCCATCAGCACGGCGGCGACAGCGGCCAGCGAGGCATACTTTTTAAGCAGCGCGTGGAGTTTTGTACAGAACATGGCGTTACTCCTTTGCGGGGGATGATGAAGGAAGAGGAAGCATTGCACTGATCAGCAGCACTGGCGCAAAGCAGAACAGCGGCAGCATGTAGCGCGGCAGCGTGCACGGACCGAAGATCAGATACGAGCCCCACAGGCAGATCGTGATCAGCGGGGAGGGCAGCAGGCGCGCTGCGCGGCGGCTGATGAGCAGCGCGCAGGCGATGAATGTGATCCACAGCGGCGTCGCCGTGCACAGAAGCTGGGAAATGACCGGATATTTCTGATATGCGTTGCGTCGGCAGATGCGCTCAAAAAACTGCGCGATCTGCGGCAGGTAGCAGCGGCTTTCCACGCCGTATTCGCTCATGTCGAATTCCTGTGTCTGCAGATAGCCCTTGTCGTTCCAGGAAACGTCCGGGTAGATCGTCGAATGACTCAAATCATCCGGATACCACGAGCCGATATTGAGCATCAGGAAGGCTTCGACATATTCATGCAGAGCGTCGGGCGCGATGCGCGCCCAGAGCGCGAGAAAGTCCGAACCGCTATCTGCAATGCGTTCACGATTGAGATATCCCTTGGCGGAATCGGACAGATGGGGATGGACGACGAGGCCCTCTTGGGAATCATACCAGGAAGCGATCTCCTCGCGGTCGCTCTCCTGCAAATCGGCGTTGTTGTAGGCGCGAACGAGCTGCTGCGCCGTCAGGCTGTAAAACTGGAAGGAAGGCACTTTTGCTGGCGCAATGGTCAGGTTGAGCGCAGTGAGCACGAGCACAACGGCGGCTGCGCAGGATGCGCTCAGCAAAAGCGCCTGACGCCTGAAACCGCGCAGCATCACCAGCAGGAGCAAAAGCGTGACGATGAGCACGATGACGCCGTTTGTGCGCATGAGCGAGGCGAGCGCGGCGCTGAACACGAAGACACCAATGCGCGCCCTGCTTTTAAAGAATGCCTGCGTGTCCTCGATTGCTTCCCATACGAGCAGGGAGAGCATCAGCAGCGCAGCGGCGAAGAGCGTATCCTTGGTCGTGGAGATGGACATGACGGAGAAGATGGGATGCAGCGCATACAGCGCGGTAAGAGCCAGCACGGCGATGCGCGGCGCGCCCCGCTTTTGAATAAAGACAAGGGAATAGGAAAGCGAAGCGGCGAACAGCGCCATCTGCAAAAGCGTGAGCAGGAGCATGCCGGTTGTCCGGCTGCCGATCAGATCGCCGATGCGGAAGGCGGCGGTGAACATGAGCGTATGCAGCACGGGCTGGTAATCGCTGTAGCGGCCGGAGGCTGCCTGGGAGAATTGCTCCGGCAGATCGTAATTCATTGCAGCGGGATAATAGGCAAGCAGCAGCGGAAGCCAGCAAATCAGCAGCGCGAGCATAAAAGCCCGGAAGGGGATGAGCCCGCGCGTCCCTGTGGGCATACGCACAAGCAGCAGCCGTGCGCACAAGCCGCCCAGCAGCGGCGTCGCCAGCAGCGGCACGGCAAGGCGGCGGAGCATGCTGCCCATGCCGCGCAGAAGACCATCATAGACGTAGAGCTCGGAGCCCAGGCTCAGCGCGATGGCAAAGAGCAGGCCGACGCCCATGCCGCACAGAAGCTGCGAAAGGCTGGCGCGCTTGAATGTATCGCTCAGCACAGGCAGGCATCCCAGCAGCAGCACAAAGCCAAGCGTGCCGTTTCTGAAAACGGGGCTGTCCGGATTTTCGGGGATGAGATAGGGCGCGGCGACGCATGCGCCGAGCATGGCAAGCAGAGCAAGCGCGCGTGCATGCCTGCGGATGAGCTGCGTAATCCTCATACGTACTCCTTGAGAGAGAAATCAAGAAGACCCCGACCGCTTCCCGCGGACGGGGCCGTAATAGGTTTATTCGTTACTCAGCCGGAGTTTCCTTCTTTTTGCGCGGAGCGCGCTTCTTCGGGGCTTCAGCCGGAGCTTCGGCGGTCTCTTCGACCTTCTTCTTGCGCGGAGCGCGCTTCTTGGGGGCCGCTTCCTTCACCTCGGCCGCAGCCTCGGCGACGGCCTCTTCGGCCTTCTTCTTGCGCGGGGCGCGCTTCTTGGGCGTCTCTTCCTTAACGGTTTCCTTCGCCTCGACCGCCTCTTCGGCCTTCGGGGCAGCCTTCTTGCGCGGAGCGCGCTTCTTCGGAGCTTCCGTCACAACAGGGGCTTCCTCGACAACCGGAGC
>CAZACE010000105.1:0-6020 GCA_964483255.1 uncultured Oscillospiraceae bacterium | reverse complement strand
AAAGTCGTACATCCGCCACGAGCGCCCGAAGGACGCTTCGCTGTCCAGAAATACATTCTGACCGTCGAGCATATACAGAACAGGGAAACGGCGCTCCGGCTGTTCATCGTATGCACGGGGCAGATACAGGTATGCGCGGCGCTTAAGCCCGGAGGGTTTAAGCTGCGGGATCGTCAGGGTCCAGGTATGAAGCAAGTTGACGCCTCCCAAATTCTCATGCGATATATCTGCGCGTACAGCAAACACACTATCCCCACAGATACAGATGTAAGTATAAAGCAGAGGATGCGTTCTGTCAATTCAAAAGAAGATGAATAACAATGAAAATTCAAACTTTGTTCAGTAGTTACAAACTGGTCGGTCGTCTGATGACTGGATAGCGAATGGTGGGACGGTTGACAGATGGTAAAGCTAACACTATAATCAGAATATAGTCATGCCCGATGCGCGGTATGGGGAAGGAGAAACAGTGGCCAACATCATTGATTACGTGCTCTGGCGGGGTGATATCCCCTTTTCGCAGGTGCCACTTGGCGAGGTGGACGCTCTGGTGCTCAGCTATCTGAGTTATATGCCCTATGAGGGCGTAGTGTCCGAGGTATTTTCCAAAAGCGGCGTCTTTATGTCCGATGCGGCGGAATATTTCCTGGAGCATGGACTGTCTTCCTCCTGCATGATCGATTCGGCAAAGGACGACTGCCGGCTGCTGGAGGCGATCAGAGACAGCGAGCGTTTCGGCACGCTGTGCCTGACGGGTTATGTGAGCCATTTTGACGAACAGACGCAGGAGCAGTTTTCGGCAATCACATTCCTGCCGCCTGCAGGGCCTGCGTTCGTCGCCTTTCGCGGCACGGATTCCACCGTCGTCGGTTGGAAGGAAGATTTCAACATGAGCTTTGCCGGCGAAGTTCCCGCCCAGGGCGCAGCGCTGGATTATATCGTGCGCGCTTCTTCTGCATTTCCCATTCCGGCGATTCTTGGCGGCCATTCAAAGGGCGGCAATCTGGCCGCGTATGCGGCGGTTTTTGCGCCCAAAACCGTGCAGGAGCGCATCGCCTGCGTCTATAATTTCGATGGCCCGGGCTTCAACGAGCAGGTCATCGCCAGCGATGCGTTTCATCAGATTGACATGCGCATCCACACGTTCGTGCCTCAGTCCTCGCTTATCGGCATTCTTTTGTGGCATGCGGAGCCGTTCATCGTGGTTAAAAGCGACGCCGGCGGCCTCTTCCAGCATAATCCTTATTCCTGGCAGGTGATGGGCGGGCGGTTCATCATCCTGCCCGAGCGCACCCGCGAAAGCCGTCTGGCGGAAGACACCATCAAAGGCTGGCTCGCCACGCTGGATGGCGAAGAGCGTCGGCGCGTCATCGACGGCGTATACAGCGTGCTCAGCGCATCGGACGGGCGCAATGTTGCAGAGCTATTCGAGGGCAGAAACGTTCGGGCAATCCTGCGCGCCGTTTCCACCATGGACGAGGAAACGAAAGAGATCATCGTCGATTCCTTCAAGCGCCTGGGCACATCGCTCAAGGAAACCCTGCCGGACTGGTTTGAGGATGCAGCCGGACAGATCCGCACCATGATCGCCCAGCGCTCCAGCGAAAAACTGACAGAAAAATCCAAGGATCGGGAAGAAAAGGCCTGATCCTTTCGTTTTGTAGGTATACGACGCGGGGGGACGTTCGGGGACGCCGTCCCCGAAACCCCTGCTGGGGATGCAATCCCCAGACCCCTTCTTCGCTTCGCGGAGGAATAAGATTATGGGGAGGACAAAAGATGGTACGAAGGATCAAGTGGGTTTTCTTGCTGATGCTTGCGCTGCTATGTGCCTCAGCCTGTGCTGCGGCGGAAGGGAAGCTGCGTTATCAGCATAATGATGAGCATGAAAATGGAAACATCCTGCGCAGCTGGGAGGATGTTTCGATTGCGGTAGATGAAACGTATGCGCAGAGCCTGCTGCCGCAGCATTTCAATATCAATACATACGATGCTGATCCAACGGATGGCCTGCCCCAAACGCTCCTGAAAGAGGGCTATGTCCGGGAGAGAAGCGCGGATGGGCTCATCCGGGTGCAGAATGTGCAGCAGGCCAAAGCGGCTTATCAGGATTGCAGGTATGTGAGCAGCGTGCAGGAGCATGATTATCTTGCCCTTGTGATGGAGCAGGAGGACGGAAGGCAGTTTGTTGTCTGCGGCATCAGGGATGGCGGCGCGTATGCCATGCAAAGAGGTTCTCCGCTGCCAGCAGGAATTCAGGCAGAGCTTGAATATGCGATGGAGAATAATACACTCACACTGGTTCTCAAAGATGAAAATGGCGCGCGCTTGTCAGGCCATAGCCTTGCGCCCTATGGAAAGATATGGGGACTGACGATGGGCGATTGCGATGTGGGCAGCTTCTGGATCAAAGTGGATAAGAATCCCAATGGCGCGTGGTGTTTCGGCAGCCATGCATGGAGCAATATATCATCGATGGATTGGAAGAATCTGCCGTCTGAGAAGAGCCGTGTGGCCGATAGCATGAATACGCAGGATTGGGCGACGCCCTGCAGCCCCAATTACAAGGATCGCGTGCATCTGCGTACTGCGCCGCGCAAGGATGCGATTTCGCTGGGCAAGTATTATAACGGTACGCCGGTCAAGGTGCTTGATCGTGGTGAAGAGTGGACGCACGTGAGCATCTTCGGGGTCGAAGGCTATATGATGACGAAGTTCTTAGCCTTCGGTAAGGATATGATGCAGGCCGACAATGGGCTGTATCGCTCTTATCTCAGCGGGGAGCATGCGCAGTTGTATGCATGGCCAACGCAGGATGCGCAGCATACGGTCATTACGCCGCCCAATGGCGTGATGATTCTGGCCGTGGTGGGCGATGACTGGTATCATGTATGGTCAACGGAGACAGGCGAGAGCGGATATCTGCAAGTGGATGAAATCAGTTTGGGAAACGGGTAAGCGATGATGAAGAGAAAAATGATTGCGGTTTGCGCGCTGATGCTGCTTGTGTTCGTGCCTGCCCTGGCCGAGCCCTATACATACAGCAGCGATCAGACGCCCCTCGTATTCTTTGATTGTGAGGACTTTGATTCCGAACTGCCGGGGCTGCTTTCGGGCGTGTTTGACGAATGGCTCGAAGAGGACGATGAGATCATCAGCGGCACAGTCTGCACGACGCGCTATCATAGCCAGCCGAAGCCCACGGGCCAGTATACGGCGATTGTGCGTATCCTGGATCGCAGGGAAGGCACGCATGCGCCGTGGTATCAGGTGCAGTGGGATGATAAAACCGGCTGGGTCAGCGGCGATTACGTGCTCTTCCCGGAATATGAACCCCATCGAAGCTCGATCGCGCTGCATCTTTCCGATCTGCTCGATGAATAATCCCCAAAAATCTCAACGTCCTCCGACTGATGTCGGAGGATGTTTTGCTTATCTTCTTTAAGCCGCCGCGAAGCGAAGAGGGGAGTTTGAGGGGCAATGCCCCTCAAGCAGGTCTGGGCGGCAGCCCAGCGTTCCTGGCGTCCCCAACGTCCCTAGATCACCCGGCACGCGTCCGCAATCTGCGTGAGCGCAAGGCCGCCGGAGCGGTTGATGATGGCGACGGTGGATGTGCTGCCCGAGGTAAAGGGAAGCGCCTGCTCGAGGTAGATGTAACCGTCCTGCCCGGCGACGGTGATCACGCGATTGCCCGCAGGAATGCGGACGTAGCCGGAGGCCGTGCCCGCGCTGAGGAGATTCACCACGCGCGTACCGTCTATGAAGATGCGGAAGGACGGATACCCGTGCGTTGCATTGAGGAAACGGACGGCGGCATAGCGCGTGGGCACGGTGATGGTCGCGCCCGGCAGGGGTTGAATGACGATGCTGTCGGTATTGCCGCCCGGGTTCACGGCGCCGCCTTCACCGGGATTGGGCAGGGGGATAACGGGCTGTGCAGCGACGCCGTCGTCTCCGGGGAATACAGCGCCGCCCTCGCCGGGATTGGGTAGCGGAGTCACGGGAATATTTCGGTTTTCCATATCGCCTGACGGAAGGATGATTTCCCTCCGTCTCCCTCCTTTCAGCGTGTCTGCTTTATCGTATGGCGCTGAAAGAGGGCGCGTGCAAAATCAGTCGTCCGCCTCGATGAACCAGTGCGGTTCGTCGTAAAAGAGATAGAGCTGCCGCCCTTCGATCATGCAGGTGTAACGGATGCCCTGCCCGCCGGCCTTGAGCGAGGGCGCTTCGCGCACGTCCGTCACCCGGTCGATGTGCAGAATTGGTCCGTCTTCCTTGCGCAGCATCAGTGGGCGCACGCCGCCGCCGATGAGATGATCCGCGCGGACCTTGACGAAGATCTTCGATGGGTTCTGTCTGAATGATGACATGACTTACACCTCCGAGAGGGAAGGATGAATGAAGCGCAGGCTGCGCCTGCATGAAGTACGGGCTGCGCCCGAATGAAGAGCCGACTTCGTTGGCATGTAAAGTTGAATATGCGCCGTAGGCGCGCTTCGTATGCCAAAGGCATGCTTCATGTTTTGCGCAGCAAAGCACGTCATTTCTTCGCTTTTATCCAGTATACATCGGCACAGGATGCACCGTGTGCTCTTCGACGGGATTGATTTTCGCATAGCCGCGATCCTGCAGCACCACGCCGCGCTGGATGATCTGATGGCCATAGCGCCCGCGCAGAGAGTCGATGGATCGCTCGAGCTGCTCCTGATGAATGCGACGGGTTTCATCGCCCATGAAATCAAGCTGAACCGGCTCATCGTCGCCGGTGAGCATGCTGCAGGAAAGGCCGACGCTGCGATAGGGCAGAGAACGTGCGAAACGCTCGGAAAACAGCGTCATAGCCGCGTGGGCGAGCTCGTCGGTCAGGTTCGTGGGCCGGCGCAACATCAGCTGATGCGATCGCGTGACCAGATCAGTCGTTCGGGCGGAAATGGAGATGCATCTGGCGCGAAAGCCGCCCTTGCGCAGGCGTGCAGCGACGGATTCGGCAAGCAGATAATAGATGCACCGTGCATCGTCCAGGGTCGTGAGGTCGTGCGGCGGGGTGGTGCTGTTGCCGACGGATTTGACGCAGCTGTGATGATCGATGCTCATCACGGGCGTTCGATCCTCGCCGTTGGCAAAGGCCTTGAGCATCAGGCCGTTCTTGCCCAGCATGCTGCAAAGCACGCCGCTGTCACAGCGGGCGAGACCGCCGATCGTCGTGATCCCCAGCCGGGCAAGCTTGCGCGTGGTACTCGGGCCGACGTAGAGCAGCTCCTGCACGGGCAGATCCCAGATGCGTTCCCGAAAATGCTCCGGCGGCAGCGCGGTGACCGCATCCGGCTTTTTCATGTCGCTGCCCAGCTTGGCGAGGATCTTGTTGTCCGCTACGCCCACGGATACCGTGATGCCTAGTTCCTCGCGGATCCGCTGGCGGATTTCCTCGGCAACCTGCACGCCGTCCGCAAAGGTGAAGCCTGCCTGGGTGAGGTCGATCCAGTTTTCATCCAGCCCGAACGCTTCCACCCGGGAGGAGTATTGCTCGTAAATCCTGCGCATTTTGCCGCTGAACCGCACGTAGAGATCAAAGTCCGGCGGCACACAGACCAGCTCCGGGCATTTTTGCTTCGCCTGCCAGATGGCTTCGCCGGTTTTGATGCCGTATCCCTTGGCGATCGCGTTCTTGGTCAGGATGATGCCGTGGCGCGCCTCCACGCTGCCGCCGACGGCCACGGGCTTGTTGCGGATCTGCGGCGTATACAGGCATTCGACGGAGGCGTAATAGCTGTTTGCGTCACAATGCAGGATCACCCTGTCCAATTCTGTCACCCCACTATACAAATGCGAACAAATGTTCTTATATTATGATTATACACCAAACAGGACGTTTGTCAACAGGAAATAAAAGGGGAGAAAAGAGGCTTTTTGCAAAAGTTTGAAAAAAACGTTGACAAACGTATATTCCCATGATATACTGAACAGGTGCTTAGGGGCATGGTGTAATGGTAACACGTGGGTCTCCAAAACCTTTGTTGTGG
>CAZACE010000104.1:5945-6036 GCA_964483255.1 uncultured Oscillospiraceae bacterium | reverse complement strand
GGATCATGATCGTCAATGCGACGCGCAATTCCCAGCAGATTCAGGGCGGCGCTTCGCTGGTTCCGTCCACGTTCCTCAAGTATAACTGGAA
>CAZACE010000104.1:0-5935 GCA_964483255.1 uncultured Oscillospiraceae bacterium | reverse complement strand
TGGCTTCAAGAACAGCGCGATCATCGCCTTCGGCTCCACGCTGCTGAGCGTGTATTTCTCCGCGCTGACGGCCTACGGCCTGACGGTTTATCGCTTCAAGGGTGCGAAGTTCCTCTACAGCGTGATCCTGGCGATCATCATGATCCCGGGTCAGGTCACGGCGACGGGCTTCTACATGTTCATGTATAAGCTGGGCTGGACGAACAGCTATCTGCCGCTGGTCATCCCGTCTATCGCGGCGGCTTCTACGGTCTTCTTCTTCAAGCAGTATCTGGAGGCGAACTTCCAGATTTCGCTGGTGGAAGCGGCGCGTATCGACGGTGCGGGCGAATTCTACACCTACAATACGATCATCATGCCCATCATGATCCCGGCAATGGCGACCATGGGCATCATGGCGGTCATCGGTTCCTGGAACAACTACCTGACGCCGCTCATGCTGCTCTCTGATCCGTCCATGAAGACCCTGCCGATGATGGTCAAGGAGCTGCGCGGCGATATCTACCGCACGGAGTTCGGCTCCATCTATCTGGGCCTCACGCTTACGGCGCTTCCGCTTCTGATCGTGTACTTCTGCTTCAGTAAGTATATCATCGCAGGCGTGGCTGTCGGCGGCGTCAAGGAATAACCCCCATACAGAAAATGCTCCCGTTTCGTCCGGGAGCACTTTCTGGTCATAGAGACAAATCCGACCATGTTTCGATGGATTCTGTTTGTTTATTCAAAGGAGCGAGCGTATGTTGACACAGCGGGGACAGGTAGCCATGCCGGGCGACGCGAAGGCGCGCAATCGACAGATTATGCTGCGGGTCATCCGCTCAGGCAAGGTGCTTACGGCAGCCGAGATCCATAAGACGACGGGCATCAGCCGGCAGACGGTCATGCGCTTTCTGCAGCATTATTGTCAGCGCGGGGTGATCGCCTCTGTGGGCTTTGGCGAGAGCACGAGCGCCGGCGGCAAGAAGCCGGAGCTGTTCCAGTTCTGCGATGAGCGAAAGATGCTGTGCATCAATCTCTGGCCAAAGGCCATCACGCTGGCGATGAGCGATCTTACCGGTGAGGTATATGCCGACGAAGCATTTGCCCATCAGCTCAGCGGCGATCTGGATCGGGATCTGGACGACGTATATGCCCTGACGCTGGATTACCTCAAAACGCAGGGCGTTGAGATCGCGTCGCTTTACGGCGTAGTGCTGACTGTGCCGGGCACGGTGGATTATGACACGAAAGCCCTGCGCTATAACTCGCAGGCGCCGGGCTGGGGCACGGATGTGGAGATGGAAAAAAAGCTCCGCGCGCGCTTTGGCGGGGAGCTGACATATTACATTGACAACGCGGGCAAGGCAGCCGGCAGAGCGCTGCTTCTGGAGCATCCGGAGTATGCGGCGCATCGATTGCTTACGCTCTTTACGACATGGGGCGTGTCGGCCTGCCTGATGGAGAAGGGCCATGTGCTCAACGGCCGGGATTCGCTTATCGGCGAGATTGGCCATATGATCATCAGCGATTCGGACGACGTCGTCTGCGGCTGCGGCAAGCGGGGCTGCCTGGAGAGCATGGTGAGCCTTGAGCGCGTGCGCAGGATGTTTGTGAGCTTTGGCGGGGATGAGAAGGCCGCAAAGAACATGACGCTCAGAGCGCTCTTTGAACGCTCGGCGGCGGGGGAAGAATGCGCGCGCAGGGTCAGCGCCTATCTGGCGCATTGCTTTGCCATTGCGCTGCAGAATCTTTCGCTCTCGTATAATCAGGAGCTTGTGGTCTTTCAGGGCGATTTTGCCTGGGCGGACAGCCATTTTGACGAATGCATCAAGGAAGAACTCAGTCAGTTCCGCTATTATCCCCGCGGTGCGCTCTTTGAAATCGCCTATGACCGCAGGGAGCTTTCGCTGCTGGCAGCGCAGGGAGGCGCGGGTAAGCTGAGCGAGAAATACTTCAGCGCGCTTGCCGCTGAATGATGCGCAGCAGTTCATCGGCTGCATAGGAGAGCGCTTCGGCGGTTGTATACCGTCCGATGCTCACGCGGATGATTTGGCTTGCCTCCTCAGGCGAAAGACCCATGGCCGTGTAGACATGGCTGGGCTTTTGCGAGCGGGAGGCGCAGGCGGCGCCGCCGGAGATCAGAACGCCGCGCAGATCCATTGCGGCGATGGCTGCTTCGGCAGAGATGCCAGGCAGCCGGATAGCGGCGACGCCGGGCAGGCGATTGCGCGTTTCACCAAGCAGCATGATATCCGGGCAGGCGCTTTTCAAACGGGCGATAAATCCGTCCAGCAATTCGCGTTCGCGTTCTGTGCGCGGGAGCATATCCTTGCCTGCAAGCTGGACAGCGGTGTCGAACCCGCAGATGGCGGGGGTATTTTCCGTTCCGGCGCGCAAGCCGCTCTCCTGACCGCCGCCCCAAAGGAGCGGGGGCAGGGTCAGTCCGCTTCGGATATACAGCGCGCCGACGCCGCGCGGGCCGTAGAGCTTGTGCGCGGAGAGGCTCATGCTGTCGCAGTATGCAGCGCTTAAAGGAATATGGCCGAAGGCCTGCACAGCGTCCACATGAAGATGAATCTTTTTTTCTCTGCACAGGGCGTAGACTTCCTGGATGGGCTGGACGACGCCGGTTTCGTTATTGGCCGCCTGCAGGCAAACGAGCTTCGTATTGGGCGTGATCACAGCAGCGACGGCCTCGGGCGACACAAAACCCGTGCTATCCGGATAAGCCTTCATGACGCGGCAGGCAGCTGCTTTTGCCGGTTCCAGAATGCTGTGATGCTCGATGGCGGAGACGATGATTTCGCAGCCGGAAAACGCGCGGATGACCCAGTTGTTTCCTTCCGTGCCGCCGCTGGTGAAGTATAGATCCTCCGGCGGACAGGCGAGCATGGAAGCAATGCGCCCTCTGGCCTGACGGTGGATACGCCGGGCGTCGCCCGCTGCGCTGTATGCGGCGGAGGCATTGAAGGCTGCGGTGCGCATGCACGAGGCCATCGCCTCGATGACGGCATCATCGGGGAAGGTTGTGGCGGCATGATCCAGATAGACGGGAAAGGTGAGCATAGGCAGCCTCCGGCTTTGATAGATACAGGCATTATAGCAGAATCGCGCCAGTTGTGGCAATCCTCTAAAATGACGGGGGAGAATATAAAAAATCTTGACAAGAATAGGCTGTTCGCTTATCATGGAATCAAGTTAGGAAAGAATGTTGCAAAACTGAATCGATATAGAGGAATAATAAGAAGGAGTGAGCGCGATGAACAGGAATCTGGCCAGGGAAAAGGCTCGGGCGCTTGTGAAGCAGATGACCGTGGAAGAGGCGGCAAGCCAGCTTCGCTATGATGCGCCGGCCATCGAGCGGCTCGGTATCCCGGCGTATAACTGGTGGAACGAGGCGCTGCACGGCGTGGCGCGCGCCGGCACGGCGACCAGCTTTCCTCAGGCTATCGCTCTGGCGGCGGCGTTCGATCCGCAGCTCGTCAAGGAGCTGGGCGATATCAGCGCGACGGAAGGCCGCGCGAAGTACAACGCCTCCGTGGCGCATGGCGATCACGACATCTATAAGGGCCTGACCTTCTGGTCGCCCAATGTGAATATCTTCCGCGATCCGCGCTGGGGACGCGGCCATGAAACCTACGGCGAGGATCCGTTTCTCACGGGCGAGATGGGCAAGGCCTATGTCCGCGGCCTGCAGGGCGATGGCGACGTGATGAAGAGCGCCGCCTGCGCCAAGCATTTTGCCGTGCATTCCGGCCCGGAGGCGCTGCGCCATCGCTTCAACGCGACGGCAAGCGCGAAGGACATGGCGGAGACGTATCTGCCTGCCTTCCGCGATCTGGTCGTAGATGCCGACGTGGAGGCCGTCATGGGCGCATATAACCGTACCAATGGCGAACCCTGCTGCGGCAGCAAGACGCTCCTTGCCGACATTCTGCGCGGTGAGTGGGGCTTTGAGGGTCATGTCGTTTCCGACTGCTGGGCCATCCGCGATTTCCATGAGCATCATCAGGTGACGGATACGCCGGAGGAGTCCGCGGCGCTGGCGCTGGAAAACGGTTGCGACGTCAACTGCGGAAACACCTATATCTACATGATGAAGGCCTATGAAAAGGGCCTTGTGACCGAGGAGCAGATCCGCCTGGCGGCTGTTCGCCTGTTCACCTGCCGCTACATGCTGGGTATCATGGAGGGCAGTCAGTACGACGAGATTCCCTATACCGCCGTCGAGTGCCGCGAGCATATCTCAAAGGCGCGCGAGGCGAGCGAGAAGAGCTGCGTGCTGCTGAAAAACGACGGTATGCTGCCGCTGGATAAAGAAAGAATCCAGACGCTGGCGGTCATCGGCCCGAACGCCAACAGCCGTCAGGCGCTGATTGGCAATTACCATGGCACATCCTCGCGCTATGTGACGGTGCTCGAGGGCATTCAGGATGAAGTCGGCGACGATGTACGCGTGCTTTACGCGCAGGGAAGCCATCTCTTCCGCAATCGCGATGAGGATTTAGCGCAGCCGGACGACCGCATTGCCGAGGCGCTGGCGGCAGCTGAAGCCTCCGATGCGGTGGTGCTGGTGGTCGGCCTGGATGAGACCCTCGAGGGCGAAGAAGGCGACACCGGCAATGCCGCCGCTTCCGGCGACAAGCTGAATCTGCTGCTGCCTAAGCCGCAGCGCAAGCTGATGGATGCTGTACTCGCGGCGGGAAAGCCGACGGTGATCGTACTCATGGCGGGCAGCGCCATCGACTTGGGGAAGGCGGCAGAAGACGCCAATGCCGTGCTGCTTACCTGGTATCCGGGTGCGCGGGGCGGAAAGAGCGTTGCCGATATTCTCTTTGGCAAGGTATCTCCGTCCGGCAAGCTGCCGCTGACGTTCTATCACAACGATCAGCTTGAACTCATGCCGGACTTCACGGATTACAGCATGAAGGGCCGCACGTATCGCTACTTTGAGCATGAACCGCTCTATCCGTTCGGCTACGGCCTGACCTATGGCGACGTGTCCGTCGAATCTGCGAAGGCTGAGATGCAGGATGAGAAGATCATCGTGCGGGTCATTGCGAAAAACGCGGGCAGCTGCGATACGCAGGACGTCGTGCAGGTATATGTGCAGAACAAGGGCAGTGAGAACGCGCCGAGAAATCCGCGCCTTTGCGGCTTCGGGAGAGTGAATTGCCCGGCGGGCAAGGAGACCGAAGCGGTCATCGAGATCGAAAAGAAGCGTCTGCTGGTTGTAAATGACAGCGGCGAATACGTCAGCGAGGGAACGCCGGTACTGTTTGCAGGCGTGAGCCAGCCGGATGCCAGAAGCCTTGCACTGACGGGACACGCGTGTATCGAAGTCGCGCTCTGAGGCGCGCTGCAAGAGAAACGCGCAATCAAGGAAAGGATGACGGAGAGATGAGCTATTATATCGGCATTGACCTGGGCACCTCGGCTGCGAAGCTGCTGCTTATGGATGAAGCGGGCACGATTGTAAGCGTGGTGACCAAGGAGTATCCGCTCGAATTCCCGCAGCCCGGCTGGAGCCAGCAGAATCCCGAGGATTGGCGCAGGGCTATGATGGAAGGCATTCCAGAGCTGCTGGAGGGCGTGGACGCCTCTCAGGTGGCGGGCATTGGCGCGGGCGGTCAGATGCATGGTCTGGTTGTGCTGGATGAAAATGACTGTGTGATCCGCCCGGCGATCCTCTGGAACGACGGCAGAACGGCCGCGCAGGTCGACTATCTCAACAACGAGATCGGCAAGGACAAGCTCTCCGCGATGACGGCGAATATCGCATTTGCCGGCTTCACCGCGCCCAAGCTCCTGTGGATGAAGGAGAATGAGCCGGAGAACTTTGCAAAAATCAGCAAGATCATGCTGCCCAAGGACTATATCAACTACGTCCTCACCGGCGTGCATGCCTGCGATTATTCCGATGCCTCCGGCATGCTGCTGCTGGATGTGGAGCACA
>CAZACE010000103.1:0-6062 GCA_964483255.1 uncultured Oscillospiraceae bacterium | reverse complement strand
TTCCTGCCGCACAGATTCCTGCCGCACAGCCTGAGCCCAAAGCGCAGCAGATCCCCAGGGAGATGCATCGCATCGTGGTTACGGGCGGCGATGAGCCGGATTGGATGGTCTCTGCGAACCGCGTTTCGGGCGCGGCCGAGCGCAGAGGCGCGTCGGCAGCAAGGCCTGCGCAAGAGAAAGAAGAAAAGCAGACGGCGGGAAAGGCTGACGGCAGCCGCGCGGCTGCAAGAAAACCGCTTGAGAACAAAAAGACGGATGCGACCGGGCCGAGGAAGGCAAAAGCTGCCGCGCCGAAAAAGACTGTGAAGGCGGCGCCGCGCAAGATGAGCAAGAAGGCCATCGCAAGGCGCAACGCACGAATCCGCAAAACCATACTGGGCGTGATTGCCGCTGCTGCGGTGATTGCGCTGGTGGCGGCGGGCTCGATGGGCATGGGCCGCCTGATCGATATCAAAAAGACGCTCGATCAGGGCAAGGACGTATTTTATCACAATATTTTCGTCAATGATATTCCGCTGGAGGGTAAAACCCTGGACGAGGCGCGCGCCGCCGTCACCCAGCAGGTATCCAGCCTCGTGTCTTCCTGGCGCATCACCCTGCGCACGCAGGACGGACGCAGCTGGGACATCACAGGCGACGACCTGAAGATGCAGTATGATGTGGCGGATCAGCTGGATCAGCTTTGGGCGATCGGCCATATGGGTTCCTCCGCCATGCGCTATGAGCAGGTGAAGGCGCTCAGCGAGGCGCCGGTCATGCGCTATACGACGCTGACCTACGATCTCTCCGGCGTCAACCAGATCCTTGCGCAGATCAAGCAGGAGGTTGATGTGGCGCCGGTGAGCGCGACGAAGGTGAATGACGAGAGCAAGTGGCCGCCGTTCTCCTATACGGACGACATACCGGGCCGCGAGCTGGATATTACCGGACTTAACGAAAAGATCTGCGCCATGGTTGACACGCTGCAGTCCGGTGTGGTCGATCTGACGCCGTCGGTCGTTCAGGCGCCGGTCACGCGCGCATATCTGGAAAGCCAGATTGTGCAGCTGAGCTCGTATGAAACGGCCATCGGCGCGACGAGCGATCCGGGCCGATTTATCAACATTGAGAATGGCACCAAGCGCTTTGACAAGCTGATTATCAAATCCGGCGAGCAGGTGTCCTTTAACAAGGTTGCCGGCAAGCGCACCTATTCCAACGGCTACGCCGATGCGCCGGAACTCGCCTATGGTGATTACCGCACGGGCGTGGGCGGCGGCATCTGCCAAGTTTCCTCCACGCTTTACAATGCCGTGGTGAATGCGGGTCTGGAGATCAAGACGCGCTACCAGCACTCGCTGGCCTCCAATTACGTGCCGCTGGGCCTGGATGCGACGGTGCAGGATGACCGATTGGATTTCGTATTCAAGAATACGACCAATGCGGATATCTATATCTCCACCGAGTATTATAAGAAGAAGGGCTACTGGCATACCAAGTTCACCATCCATGGAAGGCCCGATCCCAATGGCTACACCTATAAGCTGGAGAGCGAAGTGGTGGAGGAACTGCCCGTGCCGGAGCCAACCTACATCCCGGACAATAATGCCGAATATGTCGTCTATAACGATGAGATGAAAGAGGTAAGCGACGGTCATGAGGGTCATGTCGTGGACGTTTATCTGGTGACGATGGACTCGAAGGGCATGATTGTCAGCCGCGAGAAGAAATACACCGATACCTATAAGCCGCTTACGCCGAAGATTTACGTCGGCGTGACGCCCAGAGAGACGCCGGTCCCGGATGATTACTATCTGGTGGACTGATGATACACAGATGAGGGAAGAAAGGGGCGCTTTTGAAATGAACGCCAAGAAGAATATGAAGACCCTGATTTCCGCCGGCCTGTGCGCGGTTATGCTGAGCATGCCGGTGAGCATGCTGGCCGCGGAAACCTCTGCGCATGTGCCCAATTCCGTAGAGGCGCAGCAGGCTCAGGAGCGCCTGCCGGCCCAGCGAAAGACGGACAGCTATCGTGGCGTGAGCCTGAGCGACAATTGGCTGCGTCAGGTGCGCCTCAATGGCGTGCTGCTCGGTATCCGCCTGCATACACCGATGGGCGATGAGGTGACTTTCCGCGAGTCGCTGCGCGCTGCGCCCTCCGATGTGGACAGCATGTGCCTGTATCTGCAGGCTTCCAAGGACAGCGACGTGATCACCATGCAGCTGGATCAGCCGGCGATCGATGCGCTCCATAACCTGGGCATCGTGGAGATCGTCGTGGCGGACCTGAACCGCAACGTGCGCGCGCATTATATGGTCGATGAGCTGGAGGCCGTGCGCGAGGCGCTGCAGCTCACGGACGCGGAGCAGCTGTGCGTGAGCGGCGAGGATGCGCCGGTGACGGTGGTCAGCGAGGACGGCGTTCGTCGCCAGATCAATCCCTAATTATACTGCGGCGCGGATGGCGCGGGCGATGGCCTGTCTGTCCGCGTCGCTTTGTATTTGCCTGCGTATAACTGAGTCGTTCCTGCTGACATTGCGTACAGGGTCAGCTTGCGGGGCAAAACAAACCGTGCTATACTGAATTTACAGAGCATATCAGGATTGGAAAACCCGATGATGAGCGGTTGTCATCGGGCTGTGCAGAGAAAGGGATAACATGGAAAAGAAGACGATTCGCTCCGGCGCGCCGTTTGTGCTGGCGGGCGCGGCGGTGCTGCTTGTGGCGCTTACGCTGGGTATCGGTTCCATATTCAGTTATGTGATTGCGGCAGCGGCGTTTGCTGCGGCCTTTGCGCTGGGCAAGAAAATATTCCCCGCGCGCGTCATCCTGGTGGAGCGCGCGCCGCAAAGCGGAAACAGCGAGGTGGATGCGCTTATCACGGAAGCGCGCGCGCAGCTGGACGCCATCGCTGCGGCGAACGACGTGATTGCCGAGGAAGCGCTTTCCGCGCAGATTGTGGATATCGAGAGCACCTGCCGCGCGATTCTTGCGCGCCTGGAGGAGCAGCCGAATATGCTTTCTTCCCTGCGCACGTTCCTGCGCTATTATCTGCCGGCGACGCTCAAACTGCTGGAGGCGAGGGCGAAGCTGGAGGGTGAGGTCGGCGAAAATGCGCGGATTGCAGAAAAGATCCGCACGGCGATGGCGCAGGTGCAGACGGCCTTCCACAAGCAGCTGGACGCGCTGGATGAATTTCGGTTCATCAATCTGGAGAGCGAGATGGATGTGCTTGCCGATATGCTCGCCGGAGATGGCCTGATTGCAGAGGAAAAGGAAGCGGCGCAGGCGGAGGGTGAAGATCCCTTCGGGACGCTGTTTGCGCAGGAGGGGCGCTGATGGGCGAGTTTTCTCAGTTTGCCCTTGTGCCGGAGCAGGGCGTCGTGCCCGAGATGGCGCAGCTGGACAGCGCGATGCAGTCGCGCATCCGCGAAATGGCCGGACGGCTCAATGTACGCGATGGCGCGCAGGTGGCGGGCTTCGGCGCGCGGGCGCAGAAGGAAATGGGTGCGTTTTCCGATATTGCGCTTGCTCAGATGCTGCAAAAGGACACAGGCGATCTGAGCGGGACGATGAAAACGCTCTCTGAGCAGATTGCGTCCTGTTCCTTTGCCGCGCAGGCGAAGGGCTTTTTCAGGAAGATGTTTGGCGGTGCGGCGGGCCTTGAGGAGGTTCGCGCGCAGTATGAAAAGGCTGAGCCGAAGATCAACGCCTGCGCAGACGACATGACGGACAGGCGCGTCGCGCTGATGCGCGACAGCGCGCTGCTGGAGCGGCTCTACGACCGCAACGAAAACCTCTACAGAGAGCTCTGCTCGCTGATCGTCATCGGCGACGAGGCGATCAGCCAGGCGAAGGCGCGCGGCGAAGAGGCGCATATCGTATCCCGGCTGGAGAGGCGCGTGGAGGATATCCGTGTGACGCAGCTGGCCAGCACGCAGCTGGCGGCGCAGATCCGTATGATTCAGGCAAGCGACAGCGTGACCTGCGAAAAGCTGAAAACTGCGCTTGAGGTGACGATCCCGCTGTGGAAGAGCCAGATGGCGGCGGCGCTGGGCCTTGCACGGGCGACGGATTCGCTGAATATGGCGCAGCGCGCTCAAAAGGACGCAGCGCGCGGCATGCGCCGGGAAGCGAAGGAGCTTCGTGCGCAGGCTGATGCATACGCAAAAGCGGCAAGCGAGAGCGACCGGCAGCAGGCCGAGGAAACGGCCAAGGAGCTGCTTACACAGCTGGATGAGATTGAAGCGTGCCTCAAAGCGCGGGAAATGCCCGCGCAGGCTCAGGATATATGAAAGGAGCTGTTGATATGGCGGCAATGGCTGCGCAGCAGGCGCCCATAGAGAAGGAAACGCCCCGGCAGAATGCACCGAAGAAGCAGAATGTGCCCGAGAAGGAAAAGGCCGGCCTGAAGGAGACGCTGTACAGTCTTCCGCAGGCGGCAGGCGTTGCGATCATGGCGCTGCTGCTGATTGTATCGCTGTTTGTCGGCAATTTCCGCGCGCTTCAAAACGCGACGCCCAAGGCGTTTTTGCGTCAGGGCGATGTGAAGAGCATCGTGGAGGACAGGATCGATGCGGCGATGAACGTAGCGACCGTGGCACAGAGGCTCGGCCTTGGCGATGTGCAGACGGTGTATAATGCAGCCGAGGCGCTTGAGGAGGCCAAGACCGCACGGGATATCAGCCGAGCGGATCAGGATCTGACGGCAGCGGTGAGCCGGTTTACGACGGCGGAGCTTTCCGGCGAGGATGCACGCAGCATGCAGCGCGCTGCGGACGACTTTGCCGAGATGGGCAGCTTCCTGCGTCAGGAGGCGCGAGCCTATAATGAGAAGGCCGAAAAGACCGAGAAGCTCTACGACAGCCTGCCTACGAAGTTTGTGCTTCCTGAGCCGGATATGTACGAGGGCATCTGAGCGAAGCGGCTGGCTGGAAATACGGAAAGGATGGGCATATGAAGAAAATCATTTCTCTGATGACGGCGCTTGCTTTGGCGCTGGCTGTTTTCTGCCCGGCGCTGGCGGCTGTGCCGGATAAGCCGGACACATTCGCCTATGCCTACGACTTTGATGCGGACGTGCTGGACAGTGCAGATATCGCGGCGATCACGCAGTATGGTCAGGCGCTGGAAGAAGCAACCGGCGCGCAGGCGATTGCGGTTGTGGTCAATTTCCTGGACGGCGAGGATCCCGCGGATTACGCGACGGATCTCATCAATGCTTGGGGCATCGGCAGCAAAGACGAGAATAACGGCGTGGTCGTGCTGCTGGCGCGCGGCGACAGAAAAATTCAGATTGGCACGGGCAAGGGCATCGACCGCGTGCTCACGGGCAGCGCCTGCGGCGAGCTGATCGACAAACATATCGATGATTTTGCCAATAACGATTTTGACGTGGGCATGGTTGCCCTGTATGAGGACGTCTGCCGGTATATCGCCAAGGCGCAGGGCAAGGAGCTCTCCCTGGGCGGCACGGACGCTTCGAGTGTCGGCATTATCAGCGGCGCAGATCATCGAAATACGCAGAAAAGGAGCGGAGGACTCTTGGACGGTATTCTGGGTTTCATTTTCCTTTATATTATTGTGAGCGTCGTGTTCAATGCGATCACGAAAGACAAGAACGGCGGCTGCCTGAAGTGGCTGATGCTGGGCTGGCTGTTTGATCTTTTCCGCGACAACCGAAGAAACAGGCGCAATCCTCCGCGCCCGCCGATGGGAGGCGGTCCGCGCGGCGGTTTCGGCGGTCCGCGTCCGCCGATGGGCGGTCATCGCGGCGGCTCTTCCCACGGCTTCGGCGGTGGGCATGGCGGTGGGCATGGCGGCAGCCGGGGCTTTGGCGGGGGGTCTTCCCGCGGCTTTGGCGGCGGAGGCTCCCGCGGCGGCGGCGGCGGACGGTCGTTTTAATGCGTTTGATCGCCTGCGGGCGGGATCTCATCCGTCTCGCCTGTGGCGATCCACCTTCCCCTATAGGGGAAGGTTTATTTTGTTTGTGCCGCTTTTTTCAGCCGGCGCGAAGCGAAGAAGGGAGTCTGAGGGATGAAATCCATAAGGCGGGTTTTAGGGCGGCAGCCCTAACGTA
>CAZACE010000102.1:0-6064 GCA_964483255.1 uncultured Oscillospiraceae bacterium | reverse complement strand
ACAACTACAAGGCGCTCTCTAGCAAGGCGACCGGCGGCAATGCGGCCGCGCCGCTTTGGCAGAGCTTCATGGAGAAGATTCACAAGGCCAAGAATCTGGATTCCCGCGAGATCATCGACGGCAGACCTTCCGACTACGGCCTCGTGCGCGTGACGACCTGCGGCGTCAGCGGCCAGCTGGCGACCGACGCCTGTTACAACGACGTGAGCGGATACAAGACGATCACGGACTACTGGTACGAGGGCAGCGTGCCCACATCCTATTGCTCCATGCACAAGCAGGTTTCCGTCTGCACGGATTCCGGACTTCTGGCCACGGAGTATTGTCCCTCCTCCGTCGTGGACGACCGCGGCATCGTGCTCATCCCGCGCGGTCATCCGCTGTATAACTCCATCGGCAGCTACGGCAGCACGATCCGCAAGTATCTGGGCGAATTCGCCACGCTGCAAAGCCAGGCGGACATCAACAACCACATCTGCCAGCTGCACGACGAATACACCGCCTCGCAGTCGACCTACGAGCTGGAGATGATCTACAGCGACGCGTATAATCTGACGCTGCGCGCCTATCAGCTGGTCGGCTCCTCGCCGTACATCAGCAACGACACGCGCAGGCAGATCAACACGGCCATCAGCGCCGTACAGACGCTGCTTTCGATCTATCCCATCGATTATGAGTCCCTGCAGAATGCGACCTATAACCTGCGCAGCCAGCTCCAGGCGGCAGGCCTCCTTTAAACCGCACGAAGCGGCTTGGGGATTTCATCCCCAACCCCTGACAAGGGACTTCGCCCCTTGACCCCATGTACGCTTCGCGGCGGCTTGAACAAACACAGCAAAAGGCTGTGCCAATTCCGGCACAGCCTTTACTTATTCTTCTTCAAAAGCTTTTTGGTGTTTCTTAAAGAACTCGTAGTATGTCCGCACGTTTTTGAGTTCCGTCCATCTGCGCACATCAACCGGATCGCTGTCCAGATCGTAGATCTTTGCGCCCCTCATTGAGAGCAGAAACGGCGAATGTGTGCTGATCACAAACTGGCAGCCCATGAATCTTGCACTATCTGAAATGAACTGGCAGAGCTCCATCTGCCGCTCAGGCGACAGGCTGTTCTCCGGCTCATCAAGCAGATACAGCCTGTCCTCGGTGATCTTGTTCGTGAAATACCGAAATGCGCTCTCGCCATTGGAGAATGTGCGCACGTTCATGCCCAGCTCTTCCTTCACATACTTGGACTGCGTCTTCTTCCTCGCGCGGACGATCTTTTTGAGCTGATCATAATCATCCATGGAGCCAAGCTGGAACTTTGAATGCTTATTTTCCAGATATTCCTCAAAGACCCCCTCGCGCCTGTGATCGATACCGTCGTTGAGCTCGCGAATGGCAATCATATGATCAAACACGTCGTCGCTGGTGATGATGCTGCTGCCTTTGGGAATGCTTTGGCGCAGCTCCATGCGGCACATACCGACATAGTCCTCAAAAAAGCTCGTCCTGTTGTATGGCGCTTCGCGCTCTAAACGCGCTTTTTCAGCGATCACATGCAGCGCGGTCGATTTGCCCGTGCCGTTGCCGCCGTAGAGAATGGTGACCGGTTCAAAATCGATGCGCGAAAATCCCCTGCGCGAAAGAATCTTGAACGGATAAAACGAGGAATAGCACGTTCGCTTGACGTCCATGATGTAGCTGGTTTCCCTCTCCGCATCCGGGAATGTAAATGAATCCAGAAAGAGCATTCGGCCTCTCCTCCGCATCAATTTTCTGTCGATGGACATACTGATCGTATTCCATTCAGGGAGGTTATGACATGATTGAGCAGGATACCATCCGGTTGCTGCGAGAATGTGACGCGGGCGTGAAGATGGGCGTAAGCGCACTCAGTGAAGTGATCGACGACGCACAGGATGCAAAGCTGCGCGACATGCTTGCAAGCAATCGTCAGAAGCATGAAGCGCTGAGCGCTTCCATTGAGGCGGCGCTGGATCGCTTTCATGATGATGGCAAAAATCCCAATCCCATGGCCAAGACCATGTCCACCGTGAAGACAAACATGGAGCTGATGATGAAGCCCACGGACGCGACCATCGCCGATCTGATCATCGATGGCTGCAACATGGGCGTCAAGTCGCTTTCCAAGTACCTGAACGAATACAAAGCCGCCGACGAGAGCGCCAAGGACATATGCAAAAAGCTTATCGCGCTCGAGGAACAGCTTGCGAAAGATCTGCGGGGATACCTGTAAAAAGCGAAGGAAACGTTAGGGCTGCCGCCCTAAGACCCGCCTGAGGGACATCGTCCCTCAGACTCCCTATTGCGCTTCGCGGCGGCTCTAAGCATCCTTGTAGGGGCGGATATTATCCGCCCACGGATGATGCATAGGTTTATTTCTGCGCAGCAAAGCGTCGCACATCGACGCCGACAAACGGAATCACCTTCATCCTGCTCGGATCAGTTAGGCGCGCCGCGATGCGGTCATCGTATTTTTCATAGAGCAGTTCGCTATCCAGGTTCGTGGTAATCACCGTGGAGCGGTTCGCATTGCGGCGCTCATTGACGATATGATACAGCGAACTGACCGTCACGCCGCGCAGCATCGGCTCGCTGCCCAGATCGTCGATGCATAAAAGATCACAGGCAAGCATGTCCTGCACCTGCTCGATGCCATCCTCGCCGAACTGGAAGCGGCGCATAGCTTCGATGAGCTTATAGGCAGAGATCACCACAACGCTGTAGCCGCGCTCAAGCACGCGCTGAGCAACACAATTCATCAGGAACGTCTTGCCCAGGCCGGAGCGGCCGCAAAGCAGCAAACCCTTGCCCTCACCCGCGGCAAACGTATCGGCATATTCCTCGCAGTACTGGCGGCATTTCTTGATGAACGCGCGCTGGGACGTCTTTCTTCCTTCGATGGGCTCATCCGGGAAGATCGTCTCATCGAACACGGAGAAGTTCTCGCGCTCAAGCCCCTGCAGGCCCTCCGCCTGATAGAGCCTGTTCATCACGGCGCGCTTAAGACAGCCGCACATCTCATGCACCGGCTCGCCCACATAGCCCGTATCGCGGCATTCCTTGCAGCGATAGACCGGCTGCAGATAATCCGGCGCAAAGCCGCAGAAAACAAGCGCCGTGCGAAGCTCTGCGTTAATCCGCTCCATCTCCAGCTGCATGTTTTCGGAAATCATCTTGGCCTTGTCCGGCGCGGCAAACGCACCGCGCATGCCGGAGAAGAACAGCCTCTGACGCTTTGCAAGCAATTCGGCCACAGCCGGGCTCTTTGCCTCCGCCTCGGCGCGGCGGCGCTTTTCCTCCATGAGGTTGGCTGCGCGCTGCGCCTCCAGAGCCGAGAGCGCTTCGCGCGTCACATTTTCACGACTGAGCATCAGCTGTCCTCCTCGTCAAAATCCAGCACCGCAGCGCTGTAGGTCTTTCTGCGTTCCTCCGGCGTATAGCGCAGCAGCGCATCCTGCGTGCGCGCGGCCTGCTGCAAGGGCTTACCGCCGCCCGTGCGCACATGGCTGTCATGCTCGGCGCGCGCCGCCTCGATGGTGGCGATACCCGCACGATGCCAGTCGGAGAGGATCCTGTTCATGGTCATCATCGGCGCGCCGCCGCCCCTTGCATACTGCGCGGCAAGCAGCACCAGCTCCATGCTCATGCCGTATTCACCCATCCAGCAGGAAAGCAGATCACGGTCCGGCTGATTGGTCTTCTTCTCCACGCCCGCCGCATCGTAAATCTCGCGCAGCTGGCTGTTGAGCGCCTTCTTTCTGGCCGTATCTGCGCTGACGGCCTCCGGCGTGGTTAGGCCCTGGCGCTTCCAGGTTTCCAGCCAGTTGCCCACATCGTCCATATTGCCGCCGTCCCTGCGCCTATGCGCCGCAGCAACGGCCAGCAGAATGAGTTCGTCGCTGTTTCCGCTTCTTCGCCAGGACTCGATGAGCGCAAGATCATCGCCCGTCGGCGTGACGCCCGTGCGGCCAAGGCCAGCGAGCACCTCGCGCGCAAAGTCGCGCGCGGTTTTCTCCTGCGAGATGCCGCCGAGCATCTGCGCGACGTCGTGGCGACCGAGCTGATGCTGACGAAGCAGGATGCCATCCAGATACGCCATCGTCGGCGTACCCTTGGTCGTCTCGCGGCAGGCCTCCAGCACGGCTTCCGGCGCAAATCCCCATTCGTCGATCCACTTGAGATACATATTCTTTTCGTCTTCGCTCGCCGGGCGATGCTGGCCCAGACGCGCGAGCAGGCGTTTGAGCCCCTTCTCGTGCTCGCCGGTGAGGATGAGCATCTGCTCCGCATCCTCCAGCGTGCGCACGCCGCTCTGCGCCCAGCGCTGCGCGGTCTCCGTGGCGATCTTGAAGGAGACGCGGCCCGTGCGGCTGCGCTCCTTCTCGCTGCGAAGGAGCATAATGACGACCTCTTCCGGCAGTTCAAACACCTGCACCCAGTCCAAAATCGTCTGATAGTCGTTATCGCCCACGGTCTGCGCATCCAGTGTACGGCGAACCTCGTCCATAAAATGACGGTTATAGAGCTGTTCGCTGGGCTTTTCCGCGCGGGTGAGCGTGATCTGCTTGAGGTTATAATAGGTATAGCGGACGGGATTGTCGCCCGTGCGGCGCACAAGCCCCTCGCGTTCCCAATACCTGTACGCGCGCTCAACATCCTCCTGCGTGACGTCCAGATCCCGCGCCATGGACGCAAGGCTCATGCGCTCACTGCGGTGATAGCAGAGCATCAGGCCATAGAGATAGACCTTGACGAAATCCCCCGGCGCGCGCAGCATGTATTCGGAAATAAACATATTTTCCACAGGCGTGGCGTCAAAGAGCGCCGCGCTGTCATCAAACGAGCAAAACGCCATCCAGCGTCCCCTCCTCTAATTCAAGTACACATTTGCATAGATACTTTATTATAGCACATCCGCTGCGCCATGCGCAACGCTTTCACGTCCGCTGATCCTGCGCGTATTCGGCGTTGACACAGGCCCTTTTGGCGCTTAAAATAGACTTAGTAGATTATCGGAATTTGAGGCGTGATCATGAAGAAAAACACCCTTTTGTATATTCTGGCATTGATCCTCTGCTTCGCCGTCGGCTGCGGCGGAGCGCTTTTCCTGCGCCATATCGACGCGCAGGAAATAACACCCCTCTCCGGCGGACAGACGTGGGAGCTTGGCACGTTCGGCTTCACGATGCGCGTGCCCGAGGACGCCGCGATTGCCGACCACTCCCGCGAGAACGCAGAGCTGGGCGGCAATGCGCTCTACGCAGGATCGAGCAGCGGCAAGGACGGCACGCTGTACCTGTTCTGCTACGAGAATGAGACTGGCGATAACCTCGAAAGCTATCCGGATCAGGACGTGGTTTCCTACTACATGGACGCAGGCGCAACGAGCGTGCGCACGCGCATGATTGCCGGGCGCAAGTTCGTTTGCTATCGCGCGCAGGTGCTCACCGAGGAGGGCGAGCAGGCCTGGGATACCTATGAAACCTGGGACGAAACGCTTCAAATCTCCTTTGAAACCCAGATGGACGAAAGCGTCGTCCTGCCGATTCTGGCAACCATTCAGTTTTCCAAAGACTAACAGGGAAAGGAGCATTCTATGGCCTTTGCACATCTGCATCTGCATACCGAATACAGCCTGCTTGACGGCGCAAACCGCATCGGTCCGCTCCTGGACCGCGTGAAGGAGCTGGGCATGGACGCCTGCGCCATCACGGACCACGGCGCGATGTACGGCGTCATCGATTTTTACACGGAAGCCAAGAAACGCGGCATCCATCCGGTCATCGGCTGCGAGGTTTACGTCTGCGACAATATGGATGAGCGCAACGCCCAGATGGGTATGCGCGGCACAAGCCACCTGATCCTCCTTTGTGAAACGCAGGAGGGCTACCGCAACCTGATGCACATGGTGAGCGAAGCCTGGACGCGCGGCTATTACTACCGTCCGCGCATCGATATGGCGTGCCTGCGCAAGTATTCAAAGGGCCTCATCGCCTCCAGCGCGTGCCTTTCCGGCAAGCTGGATAAGCTGCTGCTCGATGGCCGCTTCGAGGACGCC
>CAZACE010000101.1:0-6100 GCA_964483255.1 uncultured Oscillospiraceae bacterium | reverse complement strand
CGTGCTGGTGCAGGCTGCCGACGCGATCTCCGCCGCCCGTCCGGGCGCGCGCCGCGAGTCCATTGAGAATTACATCCGCCGTCTGGAGAAGCTCGAGGAAATCTCCTGCAGCTTCCAGGGCGTCGAGAAGTCGTTCGCGATTCAGTCCGGCCGCGAGGTTCGCATCATGGTCAAGCCGGAGGATATCTCCGACGAGGGCACGTATGTGCTCGCCCGCGAGATCGCCAAGCGCATTGAGAATGAGCTGGAGTATCCGGGACAGATCAAGGTCAATGTGATCCGCGAGACCCGCTGCACCGAGTTTGCGAAGTAATTGCAAAGCAAAAGACGATCCTGCTTTTAGGGTCGTCTTTTTTGTGATGTAATTGGAATTGCCTGCAGCGGAACTCCGTTATCCCCGCATCGCGCAGATCGCGGCGTCCAGCGCGGCGACGGAGCGGATCTGGCTTTGGCGGGCATAGAGTTGGCGCTTTACCTGCGGCGGCGCGGAGGAAAAGAGGCGGCGGGCGTTGGAGTTGGATTCCAGCAAGGCATAGAGATTGGGATACAGATTCATGAAAGCACCTCCTGTAAGATGTATCCTGCGCATGAAAAGCGCCGCTTATGCTTGACGCTGCTTTGCAGGGGGAGATATAATAAACTGTATGGTTATGCAAAGGAGAAGGGCGAATGACGGCATTGCTAGAGGCGAGAAAGACGCTATCGGATGTGTTCGGCTATGAGAGCTTCCGTCCGGGTCAGGAGAGCGTCGTTTCGGCGATTCTCAGTGGGCGCGACGTCATGGCCGTTATGCCCACGGGCGCGGGCAAATCGCTGTGTTATCAGATTCCTGCGCTGGTGCTCCCGGGCGTCACGCTGGTTGTTTCTCCGCTGATTTCGCTGATGCGCGATCAGGTGAGTTCTTTGCTGCAAAACGGCGTGCGCGCGGCGTATCTCAATTCTTCTCTGACAAGCAGACAGTATATGCTCGCGCTGGATAACGCCCGGCGCGGCGTGTATAGGATTATCTATGTCGCGCCGGAAAGGCTGCTGACAAGCAGCTTTCTCGAATTTGCTTTGCAGGCCGATATCGCGCAGGTTGTCGTCGATGAGGCGCACTGCGTCAGCCAGTGGGGACAGGATTTTCGGCCCGGCTATCTGGATATTGCGCCATTTATCGATCGACTGCCCAAGAGGCCGCGCGTGAGCGCATTCACCGCGACAGCGACCGAATCTGTGAGGCGCGATATCATGCGCCTGCTGGAGCTTGTGAACCCCTATGCCGTGACCACGGGCTTTGACAGGCCGAACTTGTTCTTTGAGGTGCGCCGCGAGGGTAACCGCGATTTGATGCTGCTCAGATTCCTCAAGGAGCAGCAGGGCAAGAGCGGCATCGTCTATTGCGGCACGCGCAAGGGTGTGGAAGAGGTTACGGATATGCTCGTCCGCAATGGCGTGGATGCTGTCGGCTATCATGCGGGCATGGGCGATGAGCAGCGCATGAGCGCGCAGGAGGATTTTGTCTCTGACCGCGCGCCGGTGATCGTGGCGACCAATGCGTTCGGTATGGGCATCGATAAATCGAACGTGTCCTTCGTCGTGCATTACAACATGCCCAAGGATCTGGAAAGCTACTATCAGGAGGCGGGCCGCGCGGGCAGGGACGGCGAGGACGCTGTATGCTGCCTGCTCTATCAGCCTTCCGACGTCCATCTCAATACGTTTCTCATCGATCATGCGCAGGAAAATGCGCAGCTGGACGCCGAAACGCAGAAGATCGTCACCGACAGAGCCAAGGAAAGGCTGAAGCAGATGACGTATTACGCGACGACAAGCGGCTGCCTGCGCACGAGAATCCTGACGTATTTCGGCGAGAAACCGGAAAACCCGCATTGCGGCAATTGTTCCGGCTGCCTGAGCGCCGAGCAGGAGCGCGACGTTACCCGCGAGGCAGGCAGGGTCGTCGCCTGCGT
This sequence comes from uncultured Oscillospiraceae bacterium, assembly GCA_964483255.1. Classification (GTDB taxonomy): domain Bacteria; phylum Bacillota; class Clostridia; order Christensenellales; family Aristaeellaceae; genus Ventricola. Next base: position 4,148 of record CAZACE010000101.1, on the reverse strand, counting down.
GATGGCGCTGGGCGGCAAATACGGCAAGGCGATGACGGCAAAGGTGCTTGCGGGCGGGCGCGATGAGCGCATCCGTGAACGGCAGCTGGATAAGCTGAGCGTATACGGCAGCCTCAGGGATATGGGCGAGGAGAACATCCGCACGATGATCGACGAGCTGATCATGGATGAGGTGCTGGAGACGACGGATGGCCAGTATCCGCTGCTCAAGGCTGGTCCGCGCGCCAGAGAGGCGCTGCTGGGCGATGAGCCGATCCGCATGACGCTGGCAAGGCGCGAGAGTGCGCCTGCGCCGAGCCGCCGCGTGAATATGAAACAGCATGCCGATAAGGCGCTGCTCAGCCGCCTGAATAAGCTGCGCCGCAGTCTGGCGGAGGAGCAGCACGTGCCGCCGTTTATCATCTTCACCAATGCAACGCTGCGCGATATGGCGATCAAATGTCCGCGCACGCGCAGTGAGATGATGCGTGTGGATGGCGTGGGCGTGGGCAAGATGGATCGCTACGGCGATATGTTCCTGCGGGTGATCCGCGAGTATCTGGAAGAATAACCGGCGGATGCCGTTTTCATGGAATGAAATGGGAGAGAGTATGCTGAAGAATCCGATCAGAGAAAAATTGCATATCGGTCTGCTTTGTCTGATCGCATCCGCGGTGCTGCTGCTTCTTTGCTCTCAGTGCTCGCCGCTGTACCCCATCAATATCTGGGTGGATGCAAATTGTCTGTTTACGGTGGGGCGCGTGATGCGCGAGGGCGGCGTGTTGTATCGCGATATCTATGAGCAGAAAGGACCTATGCTCTATCTGATTCAGGCGATTGCCGCCTGCATATCGGACAGCAGTTTCCTGGGCGTTTATGTGATGGAGGTGCTCTCCTTTGCGGCGACGCTGTATGCTGCGTGCAGGCTTGTCATGCGGCGCGCCAATGTGCATCTGGCGCTCGGCGCGTCCGTGCTGATTGGCGCAAGTCTGCTGATCAGCCATTCGTTTTCCTTCGGCAACAGCGCGGAGGAGTTCTGTCTGCCGTATCTGATGGGTACACTGGCGATTGCCTTTGATCAATACGGGCAAAAGGATGGCCCCATGCGCCCGGGGATGCTTTTTGTGTGCGGTCTGTTTGCCGGCATGGTGGCGACGATCAAGTTTACCATTCTGGGCCTGTTTATCGGCCTGTGCCTGGCGGAGGGAATTCTGGCGCTGCGTGAGGGCGGCCTGCTGCGTGCGATAAAAAGCGGCTGTGTGTTCCTTGCGGGCATGCTGCTGCCCGTTGCGCTTTGGTGCATATATTTTGCCTGCCATGGCGCGCTGGATGATTTCTATACAAGCTATCTGTATAACAATATCTTCCTGTACAACGCAGAAGCGCGCAGCCTGATCGATCTTCTGTACAGTGTCTATGTGATCGCGTGCAGCAACCCGATCTGGGTTTTCGCGGCGGCTGCCGGCATGCTGCTTCTTCTTGCGGATCGAAAAGAGCGCCTGCAGCTGCGCCTTGCCGCGGTGAGCATGGCCGCTTGTGCGTTTGTTACGGTCTTCGGCCTGGGGAATATCTGGCCGTATTATGCGCTGGTGCTGGGCGTGTTCGCTTTTGCCGGGTTGGGCACAGTATGCTCCGGAATCGAACGCTGGCTGAAAACGGCGGCAGTTCGCCGATCTGCGGGCGCGCTCCTGTGTGCGCTGGCGTTTGCTGCAGCCGGATTCCTGAGCCCGAACGCGTTCCTTCGCGGCGTGCCACTGAGCGAATTGGCGCAGGCGCGGCTGGCGGAATATATTCATGAGGGCGCGACGCTGCTGCAGTATCATTATCTGGATGACGGCTTGTATCTTGCGGCGGACAGGCTGCCGCAGCAGAAGTACTTTGTGCGTCTGAATGTGGATTACATGGAGATGTATGCCGAGCTGGATCGCTATCTCGAAGAGGCGATTCCGGATTATGTGCTTTCGGCGTGGATTCCGCTGCCGGAGCAGTTTGACCGCTATCAGCTGATTGCCCAGGATGCAGGCTATGACGACAGCCGCCGCATCAATAAGCCGCTGTATCTGTACAGGAGGAAGTAATATGGAGAGGAATGAAAGGCGAATGGCGATGCTGCTTGCGCTGGTCTGCAGCATATTGGCGCTTGTGATCGCCACGACGAGTTCTCCGCTCTACGCTGCCAATTTCTGGACGGATACAAACCTCTATTTCACCATCGGCCGCGGCATGACGGAGGGCCTGATGCCCTATCGGGATCTTTTTGATCACAAGGGCCCGCTGACGTTTGTGATCTACGCAATCGGCGCGCTTGTGAGCGATACGTCGTTTATCGGCGTGTTCCTGCTGGAGGTCATCAGCCTCGCCGTCATGCTGTATATTGCCTATCGCACGGTCTGCCTCTATGGAAAGGGCCGGCTTGTGATGCTTGTGATTCCGCTTACCGCGATCCTGACCGCAACCTGCACGGCGTTCAATCAGGGCGGCAGCGCGGAGGAATTCTGCCTGCCTGCGCTCTCCCTTGCGCTGTATGCGGCGCTTGCGCGCATGCGCAGGGGAGAGGAATGCGCCCATCCCGAGCGCCTGCATATCGCTTTCGGCGCGGCGATGGGCTGGGTTTTTGCAATTAAGTATACCGACTGCGGCCTGTTTTTCGGGCTTGCATTTGCTGTGCTGCTTTATGAGTGGCGCATGCGCGGTTTTGGGCGTGCGTTTGCGTCCGGGCTGTGGATGCTCGTCGGCATGGGCGTCATTGTGCTGCCGCTTTGCGCGTATCTGGCGTTTCACGGCGTGCTGGATGAGACGATTCAGGTCTATTTCATGGAGAATATCTTCGGCTATGGCGATGCGCGGATGAGCTTTGGGGCGCATATCTACAATGCGCTGGCGTATCTTCGCACGCAGAGCGCGGCCAATCCGCTCGTCGCCGCGTTTGCTATTGCAGGCTGCGCGTTTGCCGCGCTGTATGCACTGATGAAGCGCGAAAAGGGTTTCTTCTTTGAAATGCTGGCTGCGCCGCTTGGCGCGGGGCTTTTGCTGCTGTTTTGCTATTGGGGCGAGATGGCGCATCCGTATTATGCGCTGGTGTTTGCCTCGCTTGCGCCGCTGGGCATGATCCCGCTGGGGCTGTTTGCGGGCAGGATTGGCATGAAGGCTGCGTCTGCGTGCATCGCGATTGCTTCGCTTGCGATTCTGCCGCTGTGCCGGATAAACTGCGCAGCCATGCCGCTGCTGGATGTTCAAAGGGCGGATATGGCGCAGCATGTCTTTGCAGAAATCATGAACGAGGAAGAAAGCCCGACGCTGCTGGATTTGACCAGTCTGGATCAGGGTTTCTACCTCGCCGCGGGCATCACGCCCAATTGCCGCTACTTTGCCAACAACAACCTGAATACACAGGAAAAACGCGACGCGCTGGACAGCTATCTCGCACAGAAGCGGACGATGTTTGTCGTCTCCCGCTGGGAGGATCCGGGAGAGAATTACACGCTTATCGCCGAACATACCAGCCCATTTGATTTGAATGATATGCGTACGTACAAGCTGTACCGGCGTGTGGAGGAATAATGGATACGATCGTTTCTGAAAGGGCGCTCAGGGCGCTCATGGAGCGCATCTTTGCGCGTGAAGGCTTTTCCGATGAAGATGCGGCGGCGATTGCTGATGTGCTCATGCAGGCGGATCTCTTTGGCATCGAGAGCCACGGTGTACAGCGGATGATGTATTATCATCAGAATATCCGCTCCGGCAGCGTCGACACGGCAGCAAAGATCGAGATCGTGCGCGAGACGCCGGTTTCGGCACTTCTGGATGCGCATTTTTCCATGGGTCAGCTCGCCGGTGTGCGTGCGATGGAGCTGGCGATTAAAAAGGCGAAGCAAACCGGCGTCGGCATCGTCTGCGTGCGCAATTCCTCGCATTACGGCATTGCGGGCTATTATCCGCTGATGGCCGCCAAAGAGGGGCTGTGCGCGTTCTCCATGACCAATACCGGCCCCATTATGGTGCCGACGTTCGGCAGGGAAATGATGCTGGGCACCAATCCGATCGCATTTTGCATGCCGGCGGATCCTTATCCCTTCTGGTTTGACGCATCCACCACGGTGGTCACGCTGGGTAAGGTGGAGGTGCACGCCAAGCGCGAAAAACCGATGCCTGAGGGCTGGACGATCGAT
>CAZACE010000100.1:1811-6127 GCA_964483255.1 uncultured Oscillospiraceae bacterium | reverse complement strand
GCTCTCCACGACCGTCATGGCGACCAAAGCGCCCGTGATGATCGCGCCTGCGATGAATACAGGTATGTGGGAAAATGCCGCGACGCAGCAGAATGTTCAGACGCTGGTTTCCCGCGGCGTACATGTAGTCACCCCGGCAACGGGCCATCTGGCCTGCGGTGACACCGGCGCGGGCAAGCTCGAGGACGTAAGTGTGATCTGCGAGCGCGCCGTCGCCGTACTGGAAAAGAAAAAGGACATGAAAGGTCTTCGCGTCATGGTGACGGCGGGCCCGACGAGGGAAGCGCTCGATCCCGTGCGCTATATTTCCAACCGCTCTTCCGGCAAGATGGGCTACGCCATCGCGCGAGCTGCCATGGAGCGCGGCGCCGATGTGACGCTGCTCACCGGCCCGGTTTCTATCCAGCCGCCGCAGGGCGTGAAGGTTGTGCAGTTCATGACCACGCAGGATCTGCTTGACCGTGCGCAGGAGCATGCGCCCAATCAGGACGTGATCATCCAGTCCGCTGCGCCCGCGGATTACAGGGCGAAGGAGATCGCGCCTCAGAAGATGAAAAAGCAAGGCGGCGCGGATATGACGATTGAGCTCGTCGAGAATCCGGATGTTGCCGCGACACTGGGCAAGAATAAGCGTAACGATCAGATCTTTGTCGGTTTTGCCGCCGAAACCAACGATGTGCTGGAGCACGCCAGGGGCAAGCTGGTCAAGAAAAATCTGGACATGATTGTCGCCAACGATGTGACCGCACCCGGCGCTGGCTTTGACGTGAACACCAATATCGTGACGCTGATCACGAAGGAAGAGATAACGAGTCTGCCGCTGCTTTTAAAGGACGAGGTTGCAGATCACATTCTGGATGCAGTCATTAAACTGCGCGGATAAGACAGATGCATATTTTGAGCCGCTTTTCGCAGGGAAAGCGGCTTTTTATGCGTAAAACCATGCAGAGTGACGGATCAATCTTGACTGCATGCGAATTTGCGCATATAATGGAATGTACTCGATTATGGGTTATCCTAACCTTGTGCGGGAGGAGGCGAAGAATATGACAAAGAAAGGCGAACGATCGCTGCTTCTTTGGTGCATGCTTTTCGCCTTTGCATGCTTGCTGCTCAGTGGCGGCGGTCGCCTCATCGCAAGCGAGGATGATCCCCTGATTCCGACAAGACCGGCAGCGTCAATTCGTGCCGTATTGTGCAATCCGCCTGTGCAGCTGCGCCAGGCAGGTACTGTCGCGCTCAAAAGCGTTGCGCAAAAACGCCTGCATGCCACGCCTGCGCCGGATCATCGAGAGGCTGATCGCAGCGTGCCAAGCGACGCCAACGGCAATGTGCTGCTTGGCAGGACGTATATCCGCGCTGTGTATCAGGCATTTACGCTGGATGACGGATTTGTGTAAAAGGGCAGCGATGCTTTGGGCAGAGATGTCTTCACAGAACCGATCAAACAAGATAAAGAGAGGAAAACAACTATGGCAAGCAAGAACGTAAAGCCGAAGAACCCGCGCACCCGCGCGATCGTCTCGCTCGTTGCCATTCTGGCGGTTGTCGCGATCTGCGGATACGTGGCGCTGTTCGGCATTGGCAAGGGCACGATGATCAACTACCTCAAGCCCTGGGGCGAAGCGATCTCCCTGGGCCTGGATCTGCGCGGCGGCGTGTATACCGTGTATGCGGCGGATAACGACGGAAGCGCTGATTTCGAGACGAAGATGAGCTCCACCGTCTCCATCCTCACCAGTCGTCTGACCCGTCAGGGCTTCACCGAGGCGACCGTCACCCGTCAGGGCGCGGACCGCATCCGCGTGGAGATTCCGAACGTCTCCGATCCCAACGAGATTCTGCGCATCATCGGTACTCCGGCGCAGCTGAACTTCGTGGATGAGGCCGGCACCGTGCTCATGGAAGGCTCCATGATCAAGAACGCCGCCGCCTCCCAGGATGAGAACGGCATGCCGTGCGTGGCCTTTGAGCTGAGCGAGGAGGGCGCGAAGGTCTTCGCTGAGGCGACCGCAGCGAACCTGAATAAGACCATTTCCATCACCCTGGACGGCGAGGTTATCTCCGCGCCGACTGTTAACTCCGTCATCGCGGGCGGTCAGGGACAGATCACCGGCAATTTTACTGCTGACGAGGCCAAGAATCTGGCGACCCTGATTCTCTCCGGTGCGCTGCCGCTGAACCTCACGCAGCTTGAGGTCAGTGCGATCTCTGCGACCCTGGGCGTCGAAGCACTGGATAAGGCTCTGCTGGCCGGCATGATCGGCGTGGCGCTGGTCATGATCTTCATGCTGGTGATGTATCGCCTGTGCGGCCTGGTTGCCGATATCGCGCTCACCATCTACATCATGATCGTTGTGCTGCTGCTGGCGCTCACCGGCGCACAGCTGACCCTGCCGGGCGTCGCGGGTATCATCTTGGGCATCGGCATGGCCGTCGATGCGAACGTCATCATCTTCGAGCGTATCCGTGAGGAGCTCGCTGTGGGTCGTCCGCTGCCGTCCGCCATCAAGAAGGGCTTTGCCAACGCGCTCTCCGCGATCATCGACTCCAACGTGACCACCATCATCGCTGCTGTCGTGCTCTATGCCTTCGGCACCGGCACCATCCGCGGCTTTGCGCTCACGCTGGGCATCGGCGTCGTCACCTCGATGTTCACCGCAATCTTTGTTACCCATAAGCTGCTGGATATCTTTGCCGATCTTGGCATCAAGAACCAGAAGCTGTACGTGCGCTAAGGCGGGGAGGATAATATCATGAAATTCGAAATGAAGAATCGCCTCAAGCCCTGCGCGGTCATTTCCATTGCGATCATGGTGATCGCGCTGGTCATGTCCATGATGGGCATGGGCATGAATCTGGGTATCGACTTCACCGGCGGCACCCTGATGACCTACAACATGGGCACTGCGTTCAGCGTCGATGACGTTGCCGCTGCGCTGAATACCTGCGGCATCACCGATGCACAGATCGCCGCTACCGGTGCGGAGAGCACCCAGGTGCTGATCCGCATCAAGGACGTCGAGAACACCGATGACCTGCGTGATCAGCTGGAAACTGAGCTCTCAGCTGCTTATCCGGCGATTGAGTACGTGGATATCACCCGTGTGGGTGCTGTTGTCGGCAGCGAGCTGATCAGCAACGCCATCAAGTCTCTGACCCTGGCCGCTGTGCTGATGCTGGTGTACATCGCTTTCCGCTTTGACCTGTATTCCGGTCTGGCCGCGATTATTGGTCTGGTGCATGATGTGGCGATCATGATGTCCTTCGTCGTGATCCTGCGCAGCTTCATCCGCGTGGAGACCACCTTCATTGCGGCTCTGCTGACTATCGTCGGCTACTCCATCAACAACACCATCATCATCTTCGACCGTATCCGTGAGAATGCTCACAAGCCGGGCGTGCGTCAGCTGCCGCGCGAGCAGATCGTGAATCTGTCCGTGACCGAGTCTCTGCCGCGTACGCTCAATACCACCATCACCACGCTTCTGACTGTCGTCACCATGTATATTCTGGGCGTCGATTCCATCAAGCAATTCGCGCTTCCGCTGATTATCGGCATCGTTGCTGGTACCTATAGCGCGAACATGATCAATGGCTATGTCTGGGCATTGCTGATGGATAAGCGCAAGAAGGCGTAAAAACCGTATCGTAAGGGCGGGAAAGGCTCCCGCCCTTACGGTCTTTCATTTTTCCGTTTAGCAATGGGCGTGATCGGCACGCTTATCGCCAAACAGAAGCGTATTTTGACGGAAAGGAGGCCGCAGCATGCTCAGATTCATGCCCAAGAATGCTGAACTGCGCCAGATTCCTGAGAATCTCAGAGAATTGGGCGTACCGGATCAGCTGATCGCCCTCTTGCTGGATCGTGGCGTCGATACCAAGGAGAAGATCGATAAATATCTGCATCCAAAGATGGATGATCTGTATGACCCGATGCTCATGCAGGACATGGATAAGGCTGTTGCAGTCGTCCGTGACGCTATCGCAAAGGGCGAGGAGATCGTCGTCTTCGGCGATTACGACGTAGATGGTGTGACCGCGACAGCGATTCTGCTCACGTATCTGCGCAAGCAGGGCGCTAAAGTAGGTTATTATATTCCGGATCGCCACGGCGAGGGATATGGTCTCAATATCGCCGCCGTCGAGCAGATCGCCTCTCATGCCAAGCTGCTCATCACCGTGGACTGTGGCATCACCTGCCCGAATGAAGTGTCGCGCGCCATTGAGCTCGGCATGCGCGTCATCGTCACCGATCATCATCAGCTTGGCCCTGAGCTGCCCATCTGCTCTGCTGTGCTCAATCCGCTGCTGGG
>CAZACE010000100.1:0-1801 GCA_964483255.1 uncultured Oscillospiraceae bacterium | reverse complement strand
TTCCGTCGTCTTTGCGGCGCGGGCGTGGCGTTCAAGCTTGTGCAGGCGCTTGGCGGCATGGAAGCGATTGAGTCCCTCTGGGAGCTGGCGGCGCTGGCGACGATCGCGGATATCGTGCCGCTGCTGGATGAAAACCGCGTGATCGTTTCCTTTGGTCTTAAGGCGATGGCTTCTTCACAGCGTCCGGGTCTGATTGCGCTGATGGAATCCGCCGGTGTAGATCCGAAGAATGTCTCTGCTTCCGACGTCGCTTTCCGTATGGCTCCTCGGATCAACGCGGGTGGACGCCTTGCGCTTGCTTCCCGCGGCGTAGAACTTCTGACAACCCGCCGCCTGGATGCGGCGCGGGAGATCGCCGCTGAGCTGGATCAGGACAATACCAAGCGCCGCGAGATCGAAATGGATATCTTCCAGCAGGCGGACGAAAAGACCCGAAGCGAAATTGACTTTCTCACGGAGCGCGCGATTGTCGTGTGCGGCGAGGGGTGGAATCCTGGCGTGATCGGCCTCGCGGCTTCGCGCCTGGTGGAAAAGTATAAATGGCCGGCAATACTGCTTGCGCAGGATGGCGACGTGTGTGTTGGCTCTGCGCGTTCGATTCCTGGCGTGGATATTCATCAGGCGATGGCGACCTGCCGTGATCTGTTTGTTCGCTTCGGCGGTCATGCGCAGGCGGCCGGATTGACCATTGAAAAGAAGAACGTAGGCGAGTTCAAGCGTCGCCTGACCGAGGCGATCCTTGAGCAATGCGAACCGGAAGCATTCATTCCGACAGAGGAATACGATCTGGAGCTGGAGCTTTCCGACATGACGGAGGAGCTCGTTGCGGCGTTTGCTTCCATGCAGCCCACGGGCTTTGGTAATCCTGCGCCGGTGTTCTGCGTGCGCGGCGTGCATACGACGGATGTGCGCGCGATTGGCAAGGAAAGCGCGCATCTGCGCATGCGCCTGTCTTCCGGCAGCGACATGCGAAATGCCATTGGCTTCCGCATGGGCGACAAGGTGCGCAGCATGCCGGAGGTGATCGAGGCTGTTGTTGGCCTTTCGATCAATGTCTGGCAGGATCACAGGAGCGTACAGTGTGAACTGCGGCAGATTAAGCCCTATATGCCGGTGAAGGCATTCCTTTCCGAATGTCAGCGCAGACAGGAAGAGATTGATGCAGCGATGATCAGGGCGCTTTGTCTGCCCTGCGCATCGGTTGTGCAGGGCATAGAGCGCATGACGCTTGAACAGGCCAAACAGGTGCTTGCCGGCGAATTGCTCACAAGCTATCAGGGCACGCTCCTTTGTGTGCATTCTCTGCCTGCGCTCAAGATGCTCAATATCCATCTGGCGATCCTGCATGCGCAGCTGGACTATGCGATGCACGAACTGGATGATATCCGCAGCTTTAATACGCTGGTGATGGCGCCGGATTGGGAGAAACTCGGCTGCCATCCTGCGGCAATTATCGCGCTCGATGGTTTCCTTGGCGATGAGGAGCGCGCGGCAGCAAAGCGAAAATTCCCGGACGCGCGCATCATCGAGGTGACGGACATGGCGTCCTATCAGGCGAGCGCAGCCCAAAGGCTGCTGCTGAGCGATGAGCAGCTGCGCGGGATTTATCGCGTGCTTCGACAGAGAGAAAAGATGGAATACACGATGAACATGCTTGCCGTGGAAACGGGCGTTGGCGAGGGTCAGATGCTGCTTGCGCTGAATATCTTCAGCGAGCTGGGCCTGCTCGATTTCTCGCTGGCACCGCTGCGCTATAATCTGATTCCCAGTGGAAAGGTTTCCCTGGAATCCAGCCAAATCC
>CAZACE010000099.1:0-6194 GCA_964483255.1 uncultured Oscillospiraceae bacterium | reverse complement strand
GCTGATGGAGCTCATCGGCTGCACGATGCTCACTATCCCGATCGGCCCCGCCGTCACGCAGCACTTTGCCGACATTGGCCAGAGCATGAACGTGCACGACATCTGCTACGAGAACAGTCAAGCGCGCGAGCGCACGCAAATCATCATGGACTATGCCAACAAGATCGGCGGTCTCGTGCTGGGCACGGGCGATCTGAGCGAGGTCGCGCTGGGCTGGTGCACCTACAATGGCGATCACATGAGCATGTATAACCTCAACGGCTCCGTGCCCAAGACGCTCATGCGCTCCATGGTCGCCTATGCCGCCAGGCTGCTTGGCGATAGCGTCGTGCCCGTTGCGCAGGACATTCTGGATACGCCCGTCTCTCCGGAGCTCATCCCCGGCGAAAACGGCGAAATCGTCCAGAAGACCGAAGAAACCCTCGGCGCTTACGAGCTGCACGATTTCTTCCTCTGGCACATGATGGACGCCGGCGCAAGCCCGAACAAGCTCTTTGCCATGGCCTGCCAGACATTCGAAGGCGAGCATGCGCCCGAAGAGATCCTTCGCGCGCTGCGCACGTTTGTGCGCCGCTTCTTCACCCAGCAGTTCAAGCGCTCCGCCATGCCGGATGGCCCGCAGGTCACGCCTGTGAGCCTCTCTCCTCGAGGCAGCTGGATCATGCCCTCTGACGCGCAGATGCAGCTGTGGATGGACGAAGCGAATGCGATTACCCTCTTATAAGCACAACCCCCGGTCGCATGATCGGGGGTTTTCTGTTTACTTTGCGCGTCTGACGCGTTACAATAGGCATATATCAATTTATCCAGAGGTCATATCCATGCGCATGCTTTCTTTGCTTCTGCCGCTTCTTCTCTTCCTGCCGATAAACGCGCTCGCATCCGATGCGCCGACGATCTTCGTCGCATCCGATCTGCACTATATCTCCCCCGAGCTGACCGACCATGGCGCGTATTTCACCCGCATGATCGAGGGCGGCGACGGCAAAATGGTGCACTACTGCGAAGCAATCACCGACGCCTTCGTGCAGGAAGTGATCGACAAGCAGCCGGACTGCCTGATTCTCTCCGGCGATCTGACGTTCAACGGCGCGAAGAAGAGTCACGAGGATCTCGCCGCGAAGCTTCGCCCAATCAGGGAAAGCGGCGTGCCGGTTTATGTCCTGCCGGGCAATCACGACGTCTATTGCCATGCCGCCGCATCCTTTTCCGGCGACAGCTATACGCTGGCGCAGGGCACGACCAGCGAGGATTTTTCTTCCATCTATCATGCCCTCGGCTTCGATGACGCTGTTTCCCGCGATCCGTACTCCCTCAGCTATATCGCCGAGCCCATCCCCGGCGTGTGGATCCTGATGCTGGATGTGAACACGCAGTTCATGAGCGGCGCCGTCGCGCAAAATACATTCTTCTGGCTGGACAAGGTGCTTGCAAAAGCGCAGGAAACCGGAAAAAAAGTCATCACGGTCAGCCATCAGAATCTCTATGCGCATTCCGATCTGCTCTACGAAGGCTATGTGATTGCCAATGCCTCTATGCTGGAATCCCGCTATGAGAAATACGGCGTCGCCGTCAATCTCAGCGGTCACCTGCACATGCAGCATATTCTCTCTCCCGAAGGCAAGGTGCCGGAGATCGCCACTTCCTCCCTCGCCGTGTCGCCCTGTCAGTACGGCGTGATCGAGTTCTCGGGCGATCAGGCTCTCTACCGCACGCAGACCGTGGACGTCTCTTCATGGGCCGCGGCAAACGGCAAAACCGATCCCAATCTGCTTAGCTTCCGCCAGTATGCCGCCGGTTTCTTCGCCATCACCGCCATCCGCCAGGCCGCCGCGCAGCTGACGGACAATCCCGATCCCAGCGCCATGGCAACCTGGCTGGCCAATCTCAATGCAGCCTACTTCTGCGGCCGCATGGATACCGTCGATCCCCAGAGCGAATACGCCAAGCGCTGGATGGAAAGCGGCACATTCTTCGGCAAATACGTAAAGAGCATCCTCTCGGAGCCGCTGCGCAATCATACGCAGTTTACCTTCCCGCTCTGACACACGCAAAAACCGGTTCTCATAGGAACCGGCTTTTCTTATGCTTATATTCCGTTACGCTCTGACCTTCGCGACGGATTCGCCCTCCACCAGCGAGTAATCCACCTTGATATGCCGCGTCTGTCCGCCCTCGAGCATTTCGCACAGCAGCTCCACGCTCTTTCGTGCGATTTCCTCGGTTGGCTGGCGCACGGAAGCGATGGACGGCACATAGTATCTGGCCATTTCCGTACCGTCGAATCCGGAGACGGAGACGTCCTGGGGCACGCGCAGGCCCATTTCATGCAGCGCGCGCGTCACGCCAATGGCCATCATATCGCTCATCGTGAGCACAGCGGTAACATCCTTGCGTTTTTCAAAAAAGCGCAGCGCGCTCTCATACGCGCCCTCCAGCGAGAAACGGGAAAGCACATATTCATCCGGATCATAATCGATGCCATGTGCCTTCAAGCTGTCCAGTGCGCCCAGATAGCGCTTGGCGAAGATATCCTCGCCGTCGCGGCAGCCGCCGAACACGGCCACGCGCGTATGCCCCTGGTCAAGAATCCGGTCCATCATCGCGCGGGTCGCCGCCCTGTCGTCAATGCACACGCTCGATGCATTATCCAGCCCGACATTGGCTGCATTGACCGTCGCAAATACGACGGGAACGTCCACCGCGCGCACAGCCTCGCAGCGCTCATCCAGGCGGGAGCCGAGCAGGATGAAGCTGCCCGCTCGCTTTTCGGCATAGAGCCGGCGCATCGTGTCAAACTCGTCGTCTTCCTCATCGATATACTTGATCAGAAACGGCGTCTTGAGCCCCTGCGCGCATTCGATCATCTGCTCGGCAATATCGTTCAGGAATGCGTTGCGCCTGCCGCGCACGATAATCGCCGCGAAGACGGGCTTGGTGTTCTTGAGATTTCGGGCGTTGCGGTTTTGCACAAAGCCGAAGTCCTCCACCACATCCATGACCTTCTTACGGGTCTCCTCGCTGACGTCCGGCCGCCCGTTGAGCACACGCGAGACCGTGCTCACGGCCACGCCCGCCTTGCGCGCTACATCGCGAATCGTATAAATCTCCACTGAGCGCCCTCCGTTTCGCAGCGTTTCCTGCATTTTTATGTTTGGAAACGTTTTCGTTACTTCCATTATAAAAGAACCGCCTGCAAAGTGCAAGCGGTTTTCTTTTCTTCACAGATTCAGCAGGATGAGCGCCGTAAGAATGACGCCCATGGCGATCATCTGCCTGCGGCTGAGCTTTTCATGGAATACCACGCGGCCCACGAGCGCAATGAGCACGATCGTGCCGACGCTGTATGTCGGATAGGCAACGACGGCAGGCACCCCTCTGAGTGAGAGCAGCAGAAAGCGTGCCGAATAATAATTCGGCACGCCCACCAGCAGGCCGAAAGCGATATCCTTGCCGGTCAGCTTCTGTCCCTTGAATATGGCAAGCAGCGCGCAAAGCGCAAGCGCCACAAAGAACGTATAGAGCAGATACTGATCTGAAAGCGCGGCATTGCCCATTTCCTCATAGATCTTGCTGAGCACATCCGTGCTGCCGCCCGCGATGAGCAGGACAACCAGACCCAGCAGATGTCCGGCTCGTCCGCTGCCCTTTTCCAGCTGGATGAGCAGGATCGCGGCGATCGCAAGCAAAATGCCGACAATCTGCGCCATGCTCGGCGCTTCGCCGAAGACAAGAATCGACGTGAGCGTGGGCACGATGACGCCCAGCTTCATGAATGTCGCCGGAAGCACGACGCCGTTAACGCGGATATTCCACTGCAGCAGCATAAAACTGCCCAGGAACATCGCACCGCTGACAAGGCCAAGCCCCAACGCAAAGCCAAGTCCGCTTTCCTTCGGCAGCAGATCGACCGAACCGGCATAGGCCAGGGAAAGCACGGTGCACATGGCGTAATTCATCGCCAGCATGCTGATATTGTTTTTCGCCTTTCCTTCGCTCAGGCGCATGCACACGGAGACGAGCATGCTCGAGGCGATGGCGAGGATAAGATAAAGCATAGGTCACCTAATGAGTACAGTGGGGCTACCGCCCCGCACCCCGTCTGGGGATACAATCCCCAGACCCCTTCTTCGCTTCGCGATTAAATTGAGAATGAAAGCGGCTTTAAGCTGCCTGAGCATTAAAGCCGCTTGGTTTTAGAATTAATAGGATTTGAGCGTACCTACGATCTCCTGCGCCTTGGCAATCTTCTGCGCATCGCAGTACTCGCTAAGCTCGCGCGCGATGCGCGGGCAGGCGAAGGGATCTGTGAAATTCGCCGTGCCGACCTGCACAGCCTGCGCGCCGCAGAGCATGAACGCCGCAGCGTCCTCGCCCGTCTCGATGCCGCCAAGGCCGATGATCGGAATGCTTACCTTCTTGGCGCACTGCCAGACCATGCGCAGCGCAACCGGACGCACCGCCGGGCCGGAGAGACCGCCGGTATTATTGGCCAGGATCATCCTGCGCCTGTGCACATCGACTGCGATGCCGGTCAGCGTGTTGATCAGCGCGATCGCATCCGCGCCCGCCTCCTGCGCCGCCAGCGCATTCTCGGTGATATCGGAGACATTGGGCGTCAGCTTGACGATCAGCGGCTGCTTGCTCACGCTCTTCACCGCCTTGGTGATCTCGTACACGCTCTCCGGCTTCACGCCGAAAGCCACGCCGCCGTCATGCACATTCGGGCAGGAGATATTCATCTCCAGCATATGCACGCCGGTATTTGCGAACGCCTCCGCCGCCTGACAATAATTCTCGATCGAGGTGCCAAAGAAGTTGGCAATCACCGCCACATCCTTGGTAAGCAGCCACGGCAGATCGTTTTCGATGAAGCTCTCGATGCCGGGGTTCTGCAGGCCCACGCAGTTGAGCATGCCGCTCGGGGTTTCGGTCAAGCGGGAGGGCGGATTGCCCATTCTGCCGCCCAGGCACAGACCCTTGACGGAGATGCCGCCCAAGGCGCTGATATCGTAGAGCTCGTCATACTCGCGGCCAAAGCCGAAGGTGCCGCTGGCGGCGATGATCGGGTTTTTCATCTGCACGCCGCAGAGATTCAGAGACAGATCAGCCACCAAAAGCCACCTCCTTGCTATCGAACACCGGACCATCCTTACACACGCGCTTATAGGTCCAGCTTCCGTCCGGGCTCGTGATCTTCACGTTGCAGCCCAGGCACGCGCCGATGGCGCAGCCCATGCGCTCTTCAAGCGAGAGCTGGCACGGGATATCCATCTCGTTTGCGATCTTCTGAATCGCCGCAAGCATCGGCGTCGGACCGCAGGCCATGATCAGATCCGGACGCTTCTTTCCGATTGCCTCCAGCAGCGGCTTGGTGACCAGCGCCTTCTCGCCGATGCTGCCATCGTCGCTGACCGCAACAACCCTGCATGGCGTCTGCGTCATGCCATAGACATGATCCTTCGTGCGGAAGCCGAAGAATGCGCAGGAGCTTTCGGTCGCAAAGCCGTCCATCGCGCCGCAGATGGGCGCAACGCCCACGCCGCCGCCGACGAAGTAGATGGTCTTCGCGCCCTTACCGTCAAAGCCGGTGCCCAGCGGGCCCAGGCACTTGACCGTATCCCCCGCCTAGAGCGCACAGATGATCTGCGTACCGCGTCCCTTGGGCTGGATTGCCAGCGTCAGCGTGCCTGCCTGTGCGTCCATCGCCATCAGGCTGATCGGGCGGCGCAGCACGTGCGCGTTATCCGGCACAAGCATATGGATGAACTGGCCGGGCTTCGCCTCACATGCGATCTCCGGCGCATGGAGAATAATCCGGATCAGGCCCTCGGCGAGCACTTCGCTGGAGAGAACCTTTGCGTTGATGTCTTTCATGGTACACCCTTCTTAGGGCTATCGCCCCAAACCCCATCTGGGGACATCGTCCCCATACGTTCCCCGTCTTAGACGATCTCCTTGCCCATTTCCTTGAGGCAGGAGCACAGATCCTCGCGCATGCGGATCGCTTCATTGCGGGCAGCGACGTCAAACGGCACGCCCTCCTGCTTCTTCCAGGCGCACAGGATGGAGCGGGACGCATTGACGATCGCGCCGTTGCCATTGGCGTCGAAGCAGCCGGCGATATCCTTGCCGGTCGCGCCCTGCGCGCCATAGCCCGGCACGAGGAAGAAGGTGTGCGGCATACGCGCGCG
>CAZACE010000098.1:0-6202 GCA_964483255.1 uncultured Oscillospiraceae bacterium | reverse complement strand
AATGAAGAAGCCGGAGAGCGCGCCGCACAGCGCCGCCACGACGATGGCGATGAGGGTCGCAACCCAGACGTTCATGCCGGCGTCGCTCCACAGGACGCCGATGATAATACTCGTTAAACCGATGATCGACGGCGCCTGAATATCGATGCCGCCCGTGATCATGACCAGCGTGACAAAGAGCGAGATGATGCACACGCTGATGTAGTTGACGATGCTGTTCATGATGGACTTGGGACGCAGGAACTTGGGATTCGCCGCGCCGAAGATCACGAACTCGAGGATCAGGAAGATGACCAGGAACAGTTCCCAGTGCTTGAAGACCTTCTTCAGCAGATTCTTCATGCTTTCACGCCTCCTTCCGGATTTTCCGCCGTTCTGGAAAGCAGGCGCTTTCTTCTGGCCATTTCAATGGCCCTGCGCTGCGCAAGCGAGTCGGCCACGACGATCACGATCAGCATGACGCCGGTGATGGTGTTGTTGTAGGTGGCCGGCAGACCGATGAAGACCAGCAGGCGGCTGATCGAGGACATGATCACCGCGCCGATCGCCGCGCCGACCATATTGCCCAGACCGCCGGAGAGGGAGATGCCGCCGATAACGCAGGCCGCGATGGCAGTCATCTCGTAGCCGTTGCCGGCGACAGTCATAACCTGACCATACTTGGAGGCGAACACGAAGCCGCCCAGACCTGCGAACACGCCGCACAGCACATATGCCAGAATCTTCGTGCTCAGCACGGAGATACCGACCAGATTCGCGCCGCCGGCGTTGTCACCGACTGCGATGAAGTACTTGCCCTTGCGGGTCTTGGTGAGCACGTAGTGGGCGATCGCCACCAGCGCAACGGCGATGGCGTAGTAGACCGTGATCTCCGCGAAGAGGGTCTTGTTGCCGTAGCTGGCGATGACGCCGCCGAAGTTTTCAATCGTGCGTCCGTCGGTGAGAATGTAGATCAGGCCTCGCACGACGGAGTTGGTGCCCAGTGTGAAAATCAGCGAGGGAACGCCGAAGTACGCAACGCCTGTGCCATTGACCAGACCAACAGCCGCGCCGGTTAAGATGCATGCCGCCAGCATGGTGACCACGCTGCCGCCCTGCTGAGCGATCATGCCGGTCATCGCTGCGGTGATGCCCAGCGTCGCGCCGATGGAGACGTCAATCTCGCCCGTCATGATGACGAACGCGATGCCCACGGCCAGCAGGGTATACATCGTCGCGGTATTGAAGCAGCTGATGATGCTGGAGTAATTGAGGAACGAGGGATCTGCGATGCCTGTGATCACAAAGAGGATCAGCAGGAAGACCAGACTGGACATCCAGCGGGCGGAAAGCAGATTCTTAAATTTGCTCATGCATCACACCGTCCTTTCCTGCACAATGCCGAAGGAGGCGCTGGTGAGCACGTCCTGCGTGATCTCGTCGCGGGCAAACTCGCCGTTGATGCGGCCCTGGAAGACCGTGATCGCGCGGTCGGCCAGCTCGACAACCTCTTCAATATCGGAAGAGACCATCAGCACGGCGACGCCGGCGTCCTTGAGCTTGCGGATGATGGCGTATACGTCGGCGCGCGCCGCCGCGTCGATGCCGCGGGTCGGCTCATCGAGGATGACGACCTTCGGGCTCGTGGAGAGCGAGCGGGCGATAACGACCTTCTGCTGGTTGCCGCCGGATAGGCTGCCGATCAGATCCTCGAGGGAGACGATCTTGGTGCGGAAGTCGTCAACGTATTTCTGGGAGATTTCCTTCTGGCGGCGGCGATTCATATTCACCTTGCCAATCTCGTTTCCGCCCAGCAGGGCAGAAGTGGTGTTGGAGGAAATCGAGCGAATCTTGAACAGACCGTGATAGTGGCGGTCTTCGGGCACGAAGTTGATGCCCTCTTTGAGGATGTCCTTCGTCGGCAGACCCGTGATATCCTTGCCGGCGAGGATGACCTTGCCGCCCAGCGTCTTATCGCGGCCGAAGATGGTGCTGATGAGCTCCGTGCGGCCTGCGCCGACGACGCCCGCGATGCCCAGAATTTCGCCGGGATAGAGATCGAAGGTGATATCCTTGAAGCCGTAGCCCGAGAAGTCCCTGACTTCAAGCACGGGACTCAGGTTCTTGTAATCAATCGCCTGATAGGCCGCCTCGTCCTGCTGCTGTGCCTGCGCGTCCTTGGGCAGCAAGCCCGCGATGAGCATTTCCTTGGTGAAATTGGCTACCGGACCCTCGAGGGTAATGAGGCCGTCGCGCATGATCGCAACATCGGTGGCGATCTCGAAGACCTCTGTCAGGCGGTGGGTAATATAGATGATGGCGATGCCCTTGCGCTTGAGATCCTCGACAACTTTGAACAGCGCCTGCACCTCGCCGAATGTGAGGGCGGAGGTCGGCTCGTCCAGAATCAGAATCTGGGCGTTTCGCATCATGCCGCGAAGCAGCTCGACCAGCTGCTGCTCGGCGATGGAAAGGGTATTGGCCTTGCGCTGCAGATTGAGATTGAATCCCAGATCCTGCATGTGCTTTTCCAGACGCTTCTTAAGTTCGCCCTCGTTCTCATTGAAGCCCATGAGGATATTTTCCAGAACCGTCATATTGGGGAAAAGCAGCGGCTCCTGCGGCACAAGGTAGATGCCCGCAGCCAGAGACGCGGCAGGCTTGCCCAGCTTGGCCAGCTTGCCGTCGATCAATATTTCGCCGCCGTCACATGTGTAAATGCCCATGATGATCTTCATCAGCGTGGACTTACCGGCGCCGTTGCCGCCGATGAGCGCCATAACTTCGCCCGCACGCACGCTCAGATCGATCCCCTTGAGAACGACATTCTGACCAAACGCCTTCTTGATCCCCCGGACCTCAAGGCGCGGCACAGATGTTTTTCCTTGAACATTTGCTGCCATTTCGTTACTCCTGCGTTTCGTCGTTACAAAGGTTGCTTGATCGCACATTTTATCGTTATCCATATTGTAAGCAATCCTGTGCAATCTGTCAAGTATGATTCGAGCTTTTTTGCCAATGATGCCGCGTATGGTGAAATAAACACATCGAGTTTTTAAAACAATTGACATTCCTATCAATCAATGATATACTCGTAGGAAAGAACAAAAGTTTTACTTTTGAATTATTGTTTTGCCGATTGATTATTGCGGAAGGAGGGCTGTCCGATGAATTACGAGGAATCGCTGATGGTTAAGGCGGCATGGTATTACTACTTTGAGAACATGACCCAGCAGGCCATCGCCGACAGGCTCTCCATCAGCCGCATGCGCGTGATCAAGCTGCTGGAAAACGCCCGCCAGACCGGCGTCATCCAGTTCCGCCTTCGCTCGGACGGCGTGGGCGTCATGCAGCAGAGCCAGCAGCTCATGGATAAATACCATCTCAAGGACGTATTCCTCATTCCGGAGGTCACCCCGGGCGAGACTCATCCTAACGAATCCATTGCCCGCGCCGGCGCGATGTATATCGCGGATCGCCTGGGCGACGACGCCTGCATCTCCGTAGGCTATGGCGATACAATTTCCCGCACGCTCAACCATCTGGCCACCATGGTGCAGACGCCCGTGTCCTGCATCTCTCTGACCGGCGGCGTATCCAATTATCTGCCCAACGCGCGCTCCAATGTCTTCAATGCCAAGCTCTATCTCATGCCCGCGCCGCTGCTGGCCTCCAGCGCGGAGATGGCCGGCGCCATGCGCGAGGAGAGTTCTGTGAGCGAGGTCATCCGCATGACGGCTCTTTCTTCCTTTACATTGGTGGGCATCGGCGCACTGGGTGAAAACGCGACCGTCTTCCGCAGCGGCCTGCTGGGCCCCACAGATATGTTCTATCTGAAGATGAACCACGCCGTGGGCGATATCCTCGGCCATTTCATCGATAAGGACGGAAAGCTCATTCCCACCCCGATTGAGGAGAGGCTCATCTCCACCCCGCTGGAGCGCCTTAAAGAAATGAGCAATGTCATCGGTCTGGCCTCCGGCCAGGAAAAGATCGAGGCCATCCGCGCCGTGCTTCGCGGCGGCTATCTGGATATCCTCATCACCGACGAGGCGACCGCCAATCTGCTTCTTAAGGACGACTGATCGTCCTGATTGATATCGACTACGATCATATATATTCAGAAAGGATGGTTCCTATGGCAAAAACCCTCATGGCCGTGGATGCGGGCACCGGCAGCGTACGCGCTGTGCTCTTCAGCCTCGACGGCGAGCAGCTCGGCTGCGTCCAGCAGGAATGGACGCATCTGGAGGATCCCCGCTTCCCGGGCAGCATGGACTTTGACTGGACGACCAACTGGGAGCTGGCAAGGAATTGTATCCGCGGCGTCATCGAGCAGACCGGCGTGGACCCGAAGGACATCGCCGCCGTCTCCACCACCTGCATGCGCGAGGGCATCGTCCTGTACGACAAGGACGGCAACGAAATCTGGGCCTGCGCGAATGTCGACGGCCGCTCCAACGACGAGGTCGGCGAGCTGATCCGCATGGATCCCGATCTGGAGAAGAAGATCTATCACGAGTCCGGCCAGACCTATGCGCTGGGCGCGCTGCCGCGCATCTTCTGGGTCAAGAACAAGATGCCCGAGATCTATGAAAAGACCGCGCTTTGCACCATGTTCAACGACTGGCTCATCTACAAGATGACCGGCGTGTTCTCCTCTGAGCCGTCCAATGCCTGCACCACCGGCATCTATAACCTGGAAAAGCGCGACTGGGACGACTCCATCGCCGCCAGCGTCGGCCTTAAAACCGGCATCTTCCCCAAGACCTATGAGTGCGGCACCATCGTTGCTGCCGTCTCTGAAAAGGGCGCGGCGGATACCGGCCTGCTTGTCGGCACGCCAGTCGTCGCCGGCGGCGGCGACTGCCAGCTGGGCTGCGTAGGCGTCGGCGCGGTCGATCCGAATCAGGCGGCCATATTCGGCGGCAGCTTCTGGCAGTATGAATACAACACCAATGAGGCAAAAACCGACGAGCACTGCCGCGTCCGCGTGAACTGCCATAGCGTTCCGGGCATGTGGCAGTACGAGGCGCTGGCGTTCAAGCCGGGCATGGTCATGCGCTGGTATCGCGACGCCTTCTGCACCGCGGAGAAGGAGCTCTCCAAGGTCTGCGGCCGCGATCCGTACGACCTCATGAACGAAAAGGCGAAGGACATCCCCGCCGGCTGCTACGGCATGATGTGCACCTTCTCCGACGTGATGAACTACGTCTCCTGGCGCCATGCCAGCCCGTCGTTCATGAATTTCGACTTTGATCCGGACAAGTACAACCGCTACACCTTCTATCGCGCAATCATGGAAAACACCGCGCTGGTCACCTACGGCCACATGAAGCTGGTCGAGGAATCCACCGGCAACATGCCCGACGAGGTCGTCTTCGCCGGCGGCGCCTCCAAGAGCGATCTCTGGTGCCAGATTCTTGCCGATGTGCTGGGCAAGCCGGTGAATGTGCCGGTCGTCAAGGAAGCGACGGCATTGGGCGCGGCGATCATGGCCGGCTACGGCGTGGGCATCTACACGGATATCTCCGAAGCTGCCCGCAAGGTGGTCCGCTTCGAAAAGCGCTATGAGCCGGACATGGAGAATCACAAGACCTATATGGAGATGTACAAGGTCTGGCGCGAAGTTTACAAGCGCGAGCTGGCCATCTCCGATGATCGCCTGACCCGCTACATGTGGGCCGCCCCGGGCGTCTAAGGCAGGCTAAGCCTGCACCCAGTTGCCCTTCGGGCCTGCTTCTAACGGCATCGTTCGGGCAGAGGGCTCTCCGATGCCATGCTTGGCAGCAAAGTCAGGCTTGGCGGTGCCAAATCCGTATCGTTCGCGCATCGGGCGCTCCGATACCGCCTTTCCTGTTTCTTAAAAGATTTGAGAGAGGAATTAAAGTTATGTATATCGTCAACGAAAACGAACGCGAATACCGCTTCGGCGACAGCGGCCCCAAGTATCTGATGAAGGGTCCGCGCTCCAATTTCGCTCTGGTCGCCTTCAATCCGGGACAGGATTTCAAGGCGCATTATCACAACGTGATGGAAGAGAATTTCTTCATCCTCGAGGGTGAAATCGACATCGTCGTCGACGGCGTCGTCAATCACCTCAAGGCCGGCGATCTCATTCACATCGAGCCGGGCGAGATTCATTACTGCATCAACAACTATGACAAGCCCATGAAGATGATCTCCACCCTCGCGCCGTATACCAATCCGGACAAGGTGGACG
>CAZACE010000097.1:0-6212 GCA_964483255.1 uncultured Oscillospiraceae bacterium | reverse complement strand
CCAGTGGGATCCTGCCCGGGCAGGCATCAAGTACGAAGGCACTGCCGAGCAGTGGGAAGAAGCCCAGCGGGTTATGGGTAATATTCTGGATAATCTGGGCGTGGAATACGAAATCGGCATCGACGAAGCCGCCTTCTACGGTCCGAAGCTGGATATCCAGATCAAGAACGTCTTCGGCAAGGAAGATACGCTCATCACCATCCAGATCGATATGCTGCTGGCCAAGAAGTTCGGCATGGAGTACGTCGACGCGGACGGCCAGAAGAAGACGCCGTATATCATCCATCGTACGTCCCTGGGCTGCTACGAGCGTACGCTGGCGCTGCTGATTGAAAAGTACGCCGGCGCGCTGCCGACCTGGATGGCGCCGACGCAGGTGAAGATCCTCACTGTTACCGAGAAGGGCGACGAGTGGGCGCGCGAGGTAGAGCGCGAGCTCTTCAGCCGCGGCATGCGCGTGGAGCTGGATCTGCGCAACGAGAAGATCGGCTTCAAGATCCGCCAGGCTCAGCAGGAGAAGATTCCCTACATGCTGGTCATCGGCGGTCAGGAGGCGGAAAACAAGATGGTCGCCGTGCGCAACCGCAAGGAAGGCGATCTGGGCACGATGACGCTGGAAGCTGTTGTCGCCAAGCTCGAGGAAGAAATCCGCACCAAGGCGCACTGAGTCCCTCTCAGGCAGCTTCGCTGACAGCTCTCCCCAAAGGGGAGTGGGATGGCTTCAAAAAAATGAAAGTATTTCTAATAAAATGCTTGACAGACGGGCGGCTTCGTTGTATACTAAATCGGTACGAAGTAGAAGCCGCCCGCTTCTCGCCCGGAGCAATTGAGTTACCGCGGCACATGGCATCCTTATTTGCAATGTTTAAGGAGCGGGTATGCTTGCCCGCTCTTTTTTGTGCTGTAAAAGCGCAAAGACTATTTGGAGGTGTATCGCAAACTATATGGCAGTAGATCTGATGATGAACGAGGAAATCCGCGACCGCGAAGTGCGCGTGATCGACCAGAACGGTGAACAGCTCGGCGTTCTGCCGATTCGCAAGGCAATGGAGCTGGCCGAAGAAGCCGGACTTGATCTGGTGAAGATTGTGCCCGGTGCCAAGCCGCCCGTCTGCAAGCTGATGGATTACGACAAGTACCGTTACGAGCAGTCCAAGAAGGAACGCGAGATCCGCAAGAATCAGAAGGTCGTCTCCATCAAGGAAGTGCAGCTCTCCGCCACGATCGAGGAAAATGACATCCAGACCAAGGCGAAGGCGGCCATCAAGTTCCTGCAGGGTGGAGATAAGGTCAAGGTTTCGATCCGCTTCCGCGGTCGCCAGATCACCCACCAGGAGATCGGCCTTGCGGTCATGCAGGATTTCGTTACCCGCGTCAAGGACGTGGCCAATGTGGAGCGCAAGCCGACTACGGAAGGCCGCCACATGATCATGATTCTTGCGCCGAAGGACCCCAGCAAAGAAGCCAAACAGGCTCCGAAACAATAAAGATCCTGAGAGGAGGATTCCCCTTATGCCTAAGCAGAAAACTCATCGCGGCGCTGCCAAGCGTTTCAATCTGACCAAGCGTGGTCTCGTTAAGCGCGCGAAGGCCTACAAGCGTCACATCCTCAACAAGAAGACCCGCAAGACCAAGCGTAACCTGCGCCGTGCCGCGTACGTGTCCGAGTGCTACGCTAACACCATCAAGAAGCTCATCCCGTATAAGTAAGCACCAGCCAGCAAGGAGGATCAACAACCATGGCAAGAATTAAAGCGGCAGTCAATGCCCATAAGAAGCGCAGGAAGATTATGAAGCTGGCGAAGGGCTACTATGGCTCTAAGTCCAAGCAGTATCGCTCTGCGAAGGAGCAGGTCGCGCGCTCCCTGCGTTATGCCTACATTGGCCGTAAGCTCCGTAAGCGTGATTTCCGTTCCCTGTGGATCGCCCGTATCAACGCGGCTGCCCGCATCAACGGCATGTCCTACTCCAAGTTCATCTGCGGCCTGAAGAAGGCGAACATCGATCTCAACCGCAAGGTTCTGGCCGATCTGGCTGTGAACGACGCTGCGGCTTTCGCCAAGCTCGTCGAGATCGCCAAGAACGCCTAAGTTCATAAGCAATCTGAGAGAGTCGGTTTTCCGTCTCTCTTTTTTGTATTGAATAGGAAATTTCAGCTAAGCGTTGAATTTACATAAAATGAAGAAATGGGCGTTGATGGATGAAACGGATTCTGGGCTTATTGATGGTGTTGGCGACGCCGCTTTCAGGCGTTGTCTACGCGCAGGGGAGCTTACAAAAGACGTCGTGGTGATCTTCACCGGCGATGTGCACTGTGGTGTGGATCGGGGATTTGGCAATATGAGCCTGAAGGCTGTGAAAGATGCGCTGGAAGCGGACAGAATCGGCGATTGTTCGACTGCGGGAATTGACAAATGGCGGCAAACGTGCCATAGTGATGAAAGCACGGCTTGTGCACGTGAAATGGACAAAGGAGAGGAATCATGGAAAACATAAGCAAATTTGTGCTGACACCGCTGATGATCGGTTTGCTGCTGGTTTCCTTCAATGAGAAGCTGCGAAAGAAGATACTGGACATAAAGGGTATTGCGGCGTTGGAGAAAAAATTGGCGGGTGCTGATCGGTATTATTGGCCGGCATTCTGGCTGATCATGGCGGCCGGCGTGTTTGTGCGCTGCTATCGCTTTGTGGAACTGCCTATGGGCATCAATCAGGATGGTACGATGGCTGCGGTCGAGGCTTTTTCGCTGCTGCGCGACGGCGTGGATCAGCACGGTGTGAGCTGGCCGACGTATTTTGAGGCCTGGGGCGCTACACAGATGTCCACGCTGTATTCCTGGCTGATGATTCCGTTTGTAAAGGTTCTCGGGCTGAGCAAGCTTTCATTGCGTCTGCCCATGCTGCTCGTGTGTCTGGCCATGCTTCCCCTGATCTGGGACTTTGCCAGAAGAATTGCGGGCAGGAATTATGCGCTGCTGGTCCTGCTGATTACGGCGACCAATCCGTGGAATATTCTGATGAGCCGTTGGGCGCTTGAGGCGAATCTGATGCCGCATGTGCTGCTTACGGGCGTGTATCTGCTGATGATTGGCCGGGAAAAGCGCTGGGCGCTGTATCTTTCCATGGTGTTTTTTGCGCTTACGCCGTATGCCTATGGCGTGGCATGCTTCAGCGTGCCGCCGCTGCTGGTGTTTGCGGCGCTATACTATCTTGCGCGCAGGAAAGCGAATCTGTTCGATGTTTTGGTCTGCGTCGCGATATTTATTGCGATTGGCGGTCCGTATTTCTATACGATGGCAATCAACGCTTTCGGGCTTGAAACGGCGCATCTTGGGCCGATTACCATGCCGCTCTTTGAAAAATCCCATCGCTCGCTGGATATGGCTTTTACGCAGGAGAATCCGTATCTTGAAATGGTATGGAATCTGATGGGTCACTTTGGCACATATCTGTTTGATGTCGATATAGAGCCTTACAGCGGCTTGCCGTGGACGAATGCCATGTATTTGTTCATGCCGCCGGTGATTATCTGCGGTATTTACAGGATGTGGAGTGACCGCAGAAAAATGGCCCTGCTTAAGCAGGAGATGCCGCTGCGTGATGGCGGTATGCTGATTCTGATTTGGTGGGGCTGCTCGGTGTTTTCCGGTTCGATCATTGGTGGCGTTGTCAATCGCAACAATGTAGTATTCTATCCGCTGATTATGATGATTGCCTGGGCTTTGTATCAGGTGGGAAAACGGCTGAAAACCGCGCTTGCCGCCGTTGTTACGATGATTCTGGTGAGTTTTATCGGATTAAACATTACGTGCTTTACGGACGAGACGTACAATAATAACCTTGCAGGCTCTTTTCATGACGGCTTGAATCAGGTTCTGTCGGATACCTGGGATTGGGATTACGATAGGTATTATCTGGATTGCGGAACAGAGGGTGGATATTTCACCTTCGTACGGGCTGCGGTAAGGTTTGCACACAAGATTGATCATAGCGCTTACAATGAGGACACAGACCTGACCGGTCCGGATGGCGAGCCGACAGGCTGGTATTTCACAGAGCGGTATGCTTTTGTGGAGATGGATGAGTTTGAGCCTGATCCAATGGAGTGCGCGGTTTATATCATCCGCCAGCATAGAAAGGAACTCTTCCCGCAGGAGGATTACCTGATTACGGATTATGGCCCCTATGCCGCGGTATATCCGCGGTATTGGGCGGAATAAGGAGGGAGAATATGCTGTTTTCAACAAGTTCGCTCATTGTATTGAGCTTGGGTCTTCTTGCGATTTTCCTTCCGCATATGCGGGTGCTCCCTGCGCAGAAGGAGATTTCTTCGCGCATGCATCGCTTGGTCTGCGTGAGTATGTTTGTCGTAGGCTGCTTTGTCAGGCTGTTCGCCTTGGGAACGCTGCCCAATGGCATTTCTGCCGAAGAGGCGTTGGTCGGCGTGCAGGCCAAGGCGCTGTGGGAAACCGGCGGTTTTCTGTTTGAAGGCGGATGGACGACCCAGCTTGCGCAGTGGACGGGAGAATCCGCCGGCCCGCTGCTTGCAGCGCTTACGGCGCCGTTTGTTGGACTATTTGGCATGACGCCCTGGATGACCAGGCTTCCGCTGGCGCTGCTTTCCTGTGCGGCAATGCCGGCTATGTATGGCGTGGGCAATTTGCTGGGCGGAAAGCGAGCTGCGCGCTGGTGTCTGGTGATTTATGCAATCTGTCCGTACTTTGTTCTCACGGCCCGATTGACCGCGGCGGCGAATGCTGCGGTATTTCTTCTCCCGATAGCGCTGTATATGATGCTCGCCGGTTTGAAAAAACCGGGCTATCTGTACGCGGGTACTCTGCTGATGGGGCTCATGTCCTATACGCAGAATATGTATTTCTTTATTGCCCCGACAGCGGTGCTGCTTTGCGGAGTATTCGCTGTGCTTAGCGGTATGAAAATCCGTCATGCGCTTTGCGCGGTGGCTTTGGGCATGCTGGTTTGCGTTCCGGGCATCATGACGCTCTGGGTAAACCTTGGCGGCCGTGAGGGGTTTGTGTGGCTGGGCATGGTGCGAATTCCCGCGCTGGAGAGCTTTGATAAAGCGGAGAATGCCATGACCGTCATCGCAAATATGGATAATGTATACATGCTCCGCGATAAATTCTGGGCCGTGATTACGGGCAGCGTATTTCAGGTTCTGGTTCATCTGAATATCAGTGCCGAAATGTTTGCTCCTAAGGGAATGAGCGCATTGTATATCCTGAGTATTCCGCTGATGATTCTGGGAGCGCTTTCTTTGGTTCGGGGATTGCTGCATGGAGTGCGTTATGAAAAGAATCGCGTGCGCGCCTGTGTCATGATGTGCATACTCGGATGCGCAACGGTTTTCTGGCTCTTCCTGTTTGGCAGTGATGGCTATCTGGATCAATTCACGGGATATACTTGCGTGTATGATTATTCGGCGATGCTGCTGTTTAATGTCCTGCTGATGGCGGCTGGCTTGTGTCATATGGAGCGCAGGAGCCTGAAAGGAACGGGCGCGCTGAGCCTGTTGTTTGCGGCTTCTTTTGTCATGCTTGGGATGCATTTGTTTGGCAGCGGCTATAGCGATAATACGAATACTTACTTTACTGGATTTGGTGACTTGGCGCGAAAAGCAAATACGATTGCGCAGGATAAGGATACAAAGGTAAATGTGACTGGTACGGTATACCCACATATCGCGCCATCGGATGCAGCTGAAATGATGTATCTGTATGCTGTGGATGCTGATATGCAGGAAATGCTGGTCAATTATAGAGAATCTTATGATATGATCTATGCGCCGGGTGTGGAGAATCCGGATCCGCAGCAGGTGTATCTGGTCACGCAGAGCGACATTGCCATGTGGGATCTGGATGCATTCCAATATGAAGAGATGGGTGAATATGTATTGCTGACGCCTATTGGCGAATAAGAGACGAAAGGGAGCGGGAAACTGCCAATGTCACTTAGTTAAGCAGGTGACAGAGAAGTAATAATCCCAAGAGAAGATGATTCAAGCTCAAAAAGGGTCATCTTCTCTTTTTTACTGTACAACAAAAAGACAGATGGACATCTGCCTGAAAATGAATTAAGATAAGGATGTTAAGCTACTCTGTAAGTGAAGCTGACAAATGAACGAGGCTTGACTTTCCGAGGGTCGTGTCGTCCATTGCGAACAGGTTGGATATACTTAAGGAGTAGAGCTT
>CAZACE010000096.1:0-6255 GCA_964483255.1 uncultured Oscillospiraceae bacterium | reverse complement strand
GTGCTGATTCTCGACGAGGCGACCAGCGCGCTGGATACCGTCACGGAACGCAGGATTCAGGCGGCGTTTGACCGCCTGGCGAAGGGGCGCACGACGCTGGTCATCGCTCACAGGCTTTCTACGATCAAAAACGCCGACGAGATCATCGTCATCGGCGAGCACGGCATCCTCGAGCGCGGCACGCACGCAGAGCTTGTTGCGCTTGGCGGCGTGTATGCTGGGCTGGCACATGGCGCAAGCCTGACGGAGTAAATAGCTATGCTCTGCCTTTTCGGGCAGGGCTTTCTTTACTTCCATATTGATGCTATGATAAACATAACAATATGATCGGCATTCCCCGAGGACGAACATGGAGGACGACTATGAACAGGAAACTCATCGCTCTTGCTTTGTGCCTGCTGCTTCTTGTGCCCGCAATCTGCTGCGCGCAGGAGCTCTCTGTCGTACTGCCCAATGATTATGCAGCCAGCGGACAGAACTACCCTGTCGTCTATCTGCTGCCGCAGAGCGGCTTTGCAATGGATGACAGCGGCCTGACCGGCAAGCTGCTTTGGGCGATGGAAGAGCAGCTCGGCCTTGAGATGATCATTGTCAAGCCGCAGTTTGATGCGCAGGATGATCCCGCTGCCGTGCTGCGCAGCGCCATCGAGCAGACCGACGCCCGGTATCGCACCGCAAAAGGCCCTGAGTATCGCGTGCTCATGGGCACGGGCGTGGGTGGCTATATGGCCTATGCGCTCGGTCTGGATATGCCCGGGGAAATCGGCGCGATGGTCTCCATCCGCGGCAACTTTGCCGGAGAGGATAACCCGTGGCGCGAAAAACTGGGCAGCGTCTATGACGCTGTCGAGCTGACCAATCTCAGCAACCCGGAATACCTGAATACCATCTATACCTACATGGATGCGCCGGTGGATGACGATTACACCGATCAGCCGGGCTCCAGCAATGACCTGGGCGCGATGTTCATCGGCTTTGGCACGGGCAGCGCTGCGCACGAATTCACCGTGCGTCCGGGCACGTTTGACGATGCGTTTCTCACCGAGTCCGTCACGCGTGTCATGAACCGCCTGACCGCTCGCATGATGGCAGGCGCTGTCAGCGGCACGCTCTCCCTGGAGAAGGCTGCCCTGAGCGCTGCGGATGAAACCGCGACCGCGCTCTACAGCGTATATACCGGAGAATCCCTCGCCGCGCTCTCTCCTGTTGCGCCGCCGATGGAACTCGTCTTCACCGTGACCGATCCGGCTACCGGCGAGGTGCTCAATCGGCAGACGATTGCCAACGCCGCGCTTGAAGGCGGCTGCGCCGTGGCCAACAAGGTAAACGGTACATCCTCCACCGTCTCGCTGAGCGCAAAGCTGCTGGGTGCCGAGATCCCGCTTGCAAGCAGCACGCTGATCCGTATGCAGGATCCCGTGTTTGACGGCGACGTGCAGAAGATCGACCTGATGGGCGACTGGCAGTTCAGCTACACCGGCATGGAAACCCTTGACGTTGCGGCGCTGACCAAGGAAGAGATCGCGCAGTGGTCTTCCGTTCAGCCGGGCATCACCAGCTGGACAAAGGGCTTTGGCAACATCAGCGATGAAAATGTCTCCAGCCCTTATGGTCCGGATTACTTCAGCTTCTTCATCACCGGCAGCGGCTACTACGCCAAGACATTCGTCCTGCCCGAGGAATTCACCAGCGAGGACGTGCTGCTGTCTATCGGTTACGTGGACGACCGCTGCGAGGTCTATCTCAACGGCACGCGCGTGGGCGCGACCGGCATGGATGAAAACGGACAGCCGACCGGCGATACCACCTGGGCTGTGTACAGCTGCTTCGAGATTGACGAAGCGCTGCTCAATCGCGGCGGCGAAAACACCGTGATCGTGCGCGCATGGAACGACATGCCCTTTGGCGCGGGCGGCTGGTACGGCGGACCGACGGCGCTGTACAGCCGTGAGGCGTTTGACGCTGAAAACGGCGGCGCGAACGAGCGCTTCTGCGAGGAGAGCTTTACCTCCGGGTATGCCGCCAAGGCACTGGGCAAGGCTGACGCCATCCAGAACAACTACCTGATCTACCTGCCGGAGGGCTATCACGAATCCAATAAGCGCTATCCGACGGTTTATCTGCTCCATCAGTTCAACAGCGACCACACCTCCTACCGCGGCGACAAAGTGAATCTGCTCTTCGACGCGGGCGCAAGGGAAGGCCTGTTTGACGAGATGATCGTGGTCATTCCCAATTCCAGCGAGGAAAGCTGGTGGACCGGCGACTGGGAGAGGATGATCACCGAAGAACTCATCCCGCATATCGACGGCAAATACCGCACCATCCGCGACGCGCGCTATCGCCTGACGGCGGGCTGCTCCATGGGCGGCCAGGGCGCGATGGCCGTGGCTCTGCGCAATCCGGATTTCTTCACTGGCGCAGTCAGCTTCTTCGGCGCGTTCAGCTATGGCGGCGCGAGCAGCCCGAACGCCATTGCTGCCGGCGAATCCGCCGAGTATATGGACGCCTTCTCGCTGTACTTCATCTGCGGCAATCAGGATAGCTACGGCTTCGGCGTGCCGGCGATCAGCCTGCATCAGCAGCTGAATCAGATGGGCGTGAACCATGGTTTCTTCATCGACAACGGCGGTCACGACAGCGCATTCTATATCCCCTTCTTCAAGGATGCGTTCGCGTATATCCGCAATGACATGTATAAGAGCGACGAGGCGATCGAATCCCTGATCAAGGGCGGCCTGACTGTGGTCGGCACACAGGTGACGGCGAAGATGGATTCGCTGCCCGGCATCGAGGCGTATCATTATACCGTGCCCGCTTCTTCCTACACGCTGAACCCGAATCCACAGCTGGACGTCGCGCTTACGCTGACTGTCACGCAGGACGGCGAGCCCGTCATGCAGGATCGCACATCCCATCACAGCGCATCCGATATGATCAGCGTTGTGATCGAGGTTGACCTTGCTCCTTACGTTGACGCCTCCCGGCCGTTTGAGGTGACCCTCACCGCCCAAGTCCTCGACCGCACGATCGAGTTGGCCAAGGTCAGCAAATAATCCTTCCTACACAAAAACCGGAGGCTTTCCAACCTCCGGTTTTTTGCGCGAAGCGAAGAAGGGAGTTTGAGGGACAATGTCCCTCAAGCGGGTTTTAGGGCGGCAGCCCTGACGTTCTCCTCACTCCATCGTATTCGTCATGATTCGGTTGTCCTTCGCGTCTCTTACCTCGTAAACCTCGCGCGTCTTGTCCAGCTGCGCGCTGGCGGTGGATTCAAGCCGGGCAAGATAATCGGGATTCTTGACGATCATCACATGCAGACTGTCGTAGCGGCTCATGCCCACGGGGAAGCATAGACGGCTTTGAGAATGAGGTCAAGCTCATCGTCCGAAGGCATTTCACCCGTATAGCTGCGGATAGAGCGGCGGGAAAAAATCGCATCCATGGCGTTCATAAAAAGTCGCCTCGCTTCTTTCAAATTCTTGCTGTATCCATTATAATGGAACGAAGTGAGGTTTCAAGAGAATCGGAGGAAAAAAGATGAGTCAGCTTTTATCCGGCGATACCATCGCCGCGCAGGCCACGGCCAGCGGAGAAGGCGGCGTCGCTATTGTGCGCCTCTCCGGCGCGCAAAGCGAAGCGATTGTTGCCCGCATATTCCGCGCGAAAAACGGAAAGCCGCTTGTGCATCGCATGCTGACGTTCGGCCACGTTGTCGATGGCGAAGAGGTTGTCGACGAGGCGATGGCTGTGCTCTTCCGTGCGCCGTACAGCTATACCCGTGAGGATGTCGTGGAAATCCATTGCCACGGCTCGGATGCGCTGGTGCGCAGGATTCTGATGCTTCTGCTGCGCGCTGGCGCGCGTATGGCCAATCCCGGCGAATTCACCTGCCGGGCATTCCTGAATGGCAGAATCGATCTTTCGCAGGCAGAGGCCGTCATGCGCATGATTCGCGCGGGCAGCGATCGCGCCATGACCTCCGCCATCCGCCAGATGGAAGGCGGCGTTTCAGGCTTCGTGCGCACAGCGCGCGAGGAGATCACCAGCCTGCTGGCCGAGATTGCTGCGGCGATTGATTTCCCGGATGAGATCGAAGAAGTACAGGCGGCACAGGATGTACACGCGCGCTGCGGCGAAATTGCCCAAAGACTGAGGAATGCATGCGATCCGCGCGCGGGCCGCATCGAGGACGAGGGCCTTCGCGTGGTGCTCTGCGGCAGACCAAACGCCGGAAAGAGCAGCCTGCTCAATGCGCTCATCGGCGGCGAGCGCGCGATAGTCACCGACATTCCCGGCACAACGCGCGATACGCTGACGGAAAGCGTACAGATTGACGGCCTCAAGGTCTGCCTGACGGACACTGCGGGTCTTCGCGAAACGGGCGACGCCGTGGAGCGCATCGGCGTAGAGCGTGCGAGGAAGGCACTTGACGAAGCGGACGTGCGCGTGCTGGTACTGGACAGCTCCTGCGCGATTGAAGACGAGGACCGCGAATCGCTGTACGACCTCGCGCCGCACATCGTGGTGCTCAGCAAAGGCGACCTGAAGACTGTCGTATCCGCTGAATCGGCGCTTGAGGAATTCCCGGCGGCGAAGGCAGTCTCCGTCTGTGCGCCGATGGGCGAAGGGCTGGATGCGCTCAAAAAGCTGCTTGTCTCTTTTGCGCCCCAAGACGGCGCGGAATCCTCTATGCTCTCACAGGCACGGCACGTGCAGGCGGCGCTGCGCGCGTGCGATGCGCTTTATGATGCACAGCACGCCATCGACGATGGCATGACGCTGGACATATGCGCTGTGGATCTCTCTGCTGCACTGGACGCGCTGGGCGAGATCACGGGTGAGACAATGAGCGAGCAGGTCATCGGCGAGGTCTTTGCCAGGTTTTGCGTGGGTAAGTGAATTCAACCGATTACCGATCGACCTCGTCCTCCGGAATCCGGTAGAGCTGGCGGTTATCCAGCCCCCATACCTTCTCCGAGAAGCCGCCGGGCATCGCGCGGGAGAGCGCTTCGTCCATCTCATACATGCGCGCATCCAGCGTATCGAGCGTATTGAGCACCTCAGCCTCCGGGAATTTGGGCGCGATGGGGCTGCCGTATTCCGGAATGCCGTGATGGGAGAGCACCATGTGCTGCAGAAGCCGCGCCTTGGCCTTGCTTGCGCCGGTCTTCTCGGCCGCAGCCTGAATGTTGACCACACCACGCACAATGTGACCCAACAGCTTGCCGTCGAGGCTATAATCAGCAACCAGACCCAGCGTATCCGCGTCCATCTCGTCGATCTTCGCCAGATCGTGAATGATCACGCCGGCGACAAGCAGGCTCGGATTGAGCTGCGGATAGACCGTCATCATCGCGTTGGCCGCGCGAAGCATGGTCGTCGTGTGATGAAGCAGACCGCCGCGCTCGGCGTGGTGCATCTGCTTGGCGGCGGGGAAGGTGAGCAGCTTGTCGCCTGCGCGATTAAGCAGCTCGCAGGTGATCAGCCGGAGATCTTTGTCCACAATGCGATCCGCCGCGCGGACAACCTGCTGCATCATCTCCTGCGGATCATTCGGCGCGCAGGGGATCAGGCTGGACATATCGACGTCGTCCTTTTTTTCCGCGGCACGGATCTTTTCCACGCGCAGCTGCATGCGGCCATTGAATTCGTTGCCCGTGGCGCGTACCTTGACGATGCTGCCTGCAAGGGGCGGCTGCACGGTGCCATCCCACATTTTCGCGTTGATGGAGCCGGAGCGGTCGGCCAGGGTCATATCCAGATAGTTCTTGCCAGAGGCGGCGGCGCGCTGCTCGGCAGAGCGGACAATCAGAAAGCCCTCAAAGCGGTCGTCGCGGCGGATATCGGAAAGAAGCATATATAACCTCCTCAGTATCGGAATTCTCAATGATGCAATTCATTACAGGTATCATTATGAACGATCTGCGCACAGTTTGCAAGGGAAAAATGAATGTAGGACAAATTCGCAAAATAGACAGATTCAAACGTTGACATATGTGCATTTCTTGTTTATAATAGGGATAAATAAGGCGTTAAAGATGGGACAACGCCGGATATCAGCAACTCAACGGACGATGCTCCGTTGAAATAAATCATTAGGAGAGTGTGTTCCTATGAAAAAGATCCTCGCTATCCTGATGGCCCTCGTCATCGTCGCGACCTGCGGCGTGGCCATGGCCGACGCCCCGAAGATCGGCATTACCATCTATCAGTTCGCCGATAACTTCATGACCCTCTATCGTGAGGAGCTCGTCC
>CAZACE010000095.1:0-6320 GCA_964483255.1 uncultured Oscillospiraceae bacterium | reverse complement strand
ATGTTCATGCGCTCATTTCGAGCATCGAAGACCAAATTCGCTGCGGCCGATAATCTTCCGTGTCGTCAAAGCCATCGTAAGAGATGCACACAACATGAAACAATTCCTTCAGCAGGGGGATCACATGCCCAAAGTTTCTGCGCCAATGACAGCAGGTTCCCGGCAGGAGAAGCAATACCGGCGCGTCCCATGAACCAAATTCATAAACCTTCATACCCGTCTCCAGAATTAGTCATTACTAACACATATATTTTTAACGCGCCGTGCAAATGTTAGATGCATCTATCTAAATTCTATTCCTTTCTATGCCTTCTGTCAATTCAAAGAATTCTGCTTCGTCTTTTCCCCGCGCAAGAAAAACGTCCTCTTTGCAAAGAGGACGCTTTTCTTATACGCCCACGCCAATATGCGTGTGCAGGGGGATGATATAGGGATAATACGCATCCGCAATCTGCGTCTGACCGACATGGACATTGATATGAAATGCCTTCTGGAGATGATCCTGCGTGATCACTTCCTGCGTCGTGCCCATGATGCCCTCTCCCGTAGGAAGAAGCATGAACGCCTTATTTGCATATCGCAGCGCATGATCCGGATAATGCGTGTTGAGCACGCAGGCGGTCGTCTTTGCGATTTCCGTCACCAGATCCAGCACGTGCAGCTGATTGTGGTAATCCAGATTGGATTCCGGCTCGTCCATGATCAGAATCTTCGGCTCGGAAGCCAGCGCACGGCCAATCAGCACCAGCTGCAGCTGGCCGCCGCTGAGCTGCGTGCAGGATTTATGCGCAAAGCTCTGGATGCCCAGCCGCTCCACGATGGAATCGGCGATCTCGTAATCCGCTGCGCTTGGCTTGCCGAATGTGCCGATATGCGAGCTGCGGCCCATGACGATCATATCGCGTACGGGATAGTCAAATGCGTTCTTTGCCTGCGGCACATAGGCGACGTCGCGCCAAAGCTGACGCTGCGGAATCGTGCGGATATCTACGCCATCCAGATATGCGCCGCCGCTCTGCCAGGGCAGCATGCCCATGATGCACTTGAGCAGCGTCGTCTTGCCGATGCCGTTGCGGCCCAGAATCGCCACGATATCGCAGGAATCCACCTTCAGGTTCACATCATTGAGCACACGCTGCGCGCCGTAGGAAAAGCAGCCATGCTTCACCTCAAGTGTCAATGGCTCCAGCCCCCTTCCTGAAAAAGAGCATCACGAAGATTGGTACGCCGATGATCGCCGTGAGAATGGACAGCGGAAGCTCGCTGGAAGTCAGGCTGCGGCTCACGGTATCGATGAGCATCAGATACGTGCCGCCGATGCTGATGCTCGCCGGCAGGCTGTACTGATGATCCGAGCCGACGACGCGGCGCGCCATATGCGGAATCACCAGACCCACCCAGCCAATCTGACCGCAGACGGAGACCGACGCGGCGATGATCAGCGTGCCCAGCAGGATAATGAGCCAGCGCATCGACTTGGCCTTCACACCCAGCGAAGCCGCCTCATCGTCCGGCAGCATCAGCACGTTGAGCTTCCAGCGCAGAAGGAACATCACGGTGACCGGCAGGGCAATCAGGCACAGCGAGATCAGCACATCCTGATAGGACGAGGCAACCATGCTGCCCATGAGCCAATAGGTGATTTCCGGCAGCTTCGTCAGCGGATCAGCCAGATACTTGAGCGCCGACACGCCGGCGGAGAAGAACGCCGACGTGATCACGCCGCCCAACACGATCATCAGCACCGTGGATCCCTGGCGGATACGGCTGAGCAGGAACGTGGCCGCGATCGCGACGAGGCCGAAAAACACAGCCATCGCCTGCGGCGCCAGCGGGTTATCCGAAATGAGAATACCCAGCGCCGCGCCGAACGCCGCGCCGGAGGATACGCCCAGCGTGTCCGGCGAAGCGAGCGGATTGGAGAAGATGGACTGGAAGCAGCAGCCCGTCACAGACAGGCCGGCGCCGATGAGAAATGCCAGAAGAATGCGCGGCAGTCTCGTGTTATAGACCACCATCGCCGCAGACGATTTGACGCCCGGGCCATCCAGGAGCGTGGAAATCACCTCGCCCACCGAGAGCTGATACCGCCCCACGCACAGGGAAATCAGCATGGCGGCGACAGGCATGAGCAGCCAGATCAGGTTGACGATCAGCCGCTTTTTCGGATTCGTGTGCATACTCCGCCTCGTTCGCTCCGTTCATTACATGGTATGGCCGCCGGAAACCGGGTAGAGCAGGCGCTCGATCTGCTCCTGCGTGAGCGCACTGCCGTAGAAGCGGGCAAAGAACTCGCTGGCAACGCTCTCCATATCCAAATCCGCAAACAGCTCCGGATGATTTGTCTTGGCCAGCCACTGCATCATCAGCGCGCCGTCCATGCTCGGGGCATACCAGCGATAGGAGCCCAGCGGCACCTTGTACACCTGCTTGTTCTGCACAGCGCTCAGATAACTGACGTCAAGCGTAGAGAAGGTGTTGTTGTAGAGGTCCTCCGGCATGGTAGAGCAGAAGTTGGTCAGATAGATGATATCCGGATCCCAGGCCATGATCTGTTCGATATCCACCTCCGGAATGCCGGAAAGCTCTGCTGCTGCATTGATCGCACCGGAATTCTCGAGCCAATAATCGCTGTAATGGCCGCTGGCCGCCACGCGGATCTGCTCGTCGCTCATCGCATAGACAAACAGCGCGCTCGGCTTATCCGCCTCGGTCAGGCCGGCAATCTTCTCCTGCACATAGGCAAGGGTCTCGTTGTTATAGGCAATCAGCTCCTTGGCCGGTTCTTCCTCATCCAGCACCAGCGCCATCTGATTCAGCCAGTCATACAGCGTGCCCAACGCATCAATGGAGCTGCCGTTGGTGGAGCTGGCAGTCGGGAAGCAGACGACGGTCAGGCCCGCTTCAACCAGACCCTTGTAGGTCTCGCTGGTGCCGCTGCCGGTGATAAAGATCACGTCCGGGTCGAGCGCGAGCATCTCCTCGATATTGACAGAGCCCTTGAGCGAATCCTCAAGCGCAACAACGTCCGTCCAGATTTCGCCGACGACGGAGCTTTCGATCAGCAGTCGGGTATCCTCCGTGCCGCCGCCCACGAGGCTGTCGCAGTTGCCGGCATAATAGCGATAGACCGGGAAAAGCGGAGAAGACGGCACGGCGACGGTCTTGACCGGCTCGTCGATCGTCACCTCAAAGCCCGCCAGATCGGTGAAGGTGAACGGATAGGTGCGCTCCTCGGCCATCGCCGCGGTGCAGAGCATCGCCAGCATCAGGCAGGCAAGGGCAAGAGACTGAAGAATCTTCTTCATGGTGGGGACCTCCTCTAACGTGTTTGATTTGGTTTCCTTGTATGTCAATCAGACCGGCAGATCGCACGGCCCGATCAAGGAACGGGTGTTTTTCCAGTGCAGCCGGCTGCTTACAGCCGGATGCGGCAGGTCGATATAGGGCTGATCAGGCTTCTTGAAATGCGCGAACAGCGGATCGCCGATCACCAGATCGTATTCGCCCTCGCGCAGCAGGCTGCGAAGTGCCGCCTCGTTCTTGAGGAACACATCCTGCGGCTGCCTGAGTGTCTCCTCCATCAGGAAGAAGCTCGCCACGGCCACCTCGCCATATCCCCTGTCTGCCTGCAGATGGCGGCGCAGCGCATTGGCGCAGGCCTGCTCGCCGAGAATCAGCACGCGCTTTCCATCAGCCGAGGCTATCGCTTTGCAGTCATCTCCGCCATTGAGGAAGGCTTTAAGGGAAGCCATGCCTCTTTCGCCGCAGGGCGGACCAACCCAGTATGGGATGCCATCTTCTTTTTGCATCTTCTGTGCCAGCGGAAGCGCCGCCGCACACATCACGATATTCTTCTCGGCCGCACGGGCGCTGCGGATATCTTCAAGGCTGTCTCCGCCGCCGACAAAGGCATTGACCGACCAGCCAAAGTCCTCCACCTGCGAGCGTAGCTTGTCCGTCTGGTTCTTGATAAAGTAATCCAGCGGCGTCATCCCCAGAATGTTGACGCTCTTTGCCTTCTTCTCCACGCCGTCTGCCATGAAATGATCGTGCAGCAGATCCATCGCCTTGGCGATGCCCGTCTCGTAATTCGGGAAGCCCGTCGTGTCCACGCCGAAGGCGGGAATGCCCGTCTCCTGCTCGATGGTCAGCGCCGTACCGCGGGGATCAAAGCCAATCAGCGAAGGGACAGGCGTCGTGAGCACACAGATAAACGGCGGATGAAACAGCTGCGCAGCATGGACCACCTTTTCCACCAGCAGCGCGTCGTCGCCGATGATCGCCTGCATCTCCTTGAGCAGTGAGGTGAACACCGGACGCGGATCGTGATACCAGCGCGGCTCATCGCAGCTGACATAGTTGCCCAGGCAGCCGGACGGATCATGGAGCACCATCAAACCGTCCAATCCATGCAGCGCAGAAAAGAAGCCCGAGTAATCCGGCGCGAACGACGGAAGATAATGAAACATATTGCTCAAAGTCTTTCTCTCCTTTGCGTATCCGTCAGACGATCAGACCGTAGCTCTCAATCATCGCTTCCAGCGCGCAGGGATGCTGAACGCTGTCGATGAGCTTTTCCATCAGCAGTTCAATCGCGCGATAGCCGAACATCCCCTCATCCGTCATCATATTCACGACGATCGGCGCGCCGGTATGATAGCCCGCAGAATAACCGACGGCGATATCTGCGCTGCCCATCGCGCCAACCTGCTTCACATTCTCCGGCGAGAAAATATCGTGCATGACCACCTGCGGATACTGCGCCCTGAGCGTATCTCTGGCCTCTTTTTCGTAGGCCGAGCAGCCGCCGGTAAAGATATCGCTGACCTCAAAGCCACTCTCAAGCAGCGCAAGCGCCATGCTGTAGGGGCGGCAGGTTGCCGAGGCGCCGACCGCAATCCTGCGCCCGCCGACCACTTCGCGCGCCCGCGCAATCGCAGCGCGCGCTTTCTCACGATAGGGCTCAAGATCAACACGTTTGCCCAGCATATCAAAGATCTGCTCATACTGCGCATCGACCTGATCGACGCCGTAGGACACCGGCACAAACCGGTAATCCATGCGCTCCTTCAGGCGCTGTGCGGCATAATTTCCCTCCGGGCGCAGCACCAGATTATATCGACTCGCGCCCATCTGCTTGTATTCATCGTAGGTCTTCATCTCCGACCAATGCAGCACGTCCTCAATGCCGCAGGCACGCAGCACCGGAAAAATCTCACTTTGGGGGTCCAGCGACACATAGCTGCCGATCAGGTTGAGCGTATTGCGCTGTGTTCCCGTCGTATCCCAGAGCTCGCACAGGGAATTCTGCATCGCCAATGCAGGCGCAACCTGCCTGTCCGAAGCAACCGGATTCATCATGCAGGCCTGAAAGCGAATCTGCGGGAAGCGCTCGGAGAGCTGCGCGATCGCAGACTCCCAGTCAAAGCCCGCCATATAGAGCACACAGCTAACAAACAGCAGGATGACCTTCGGCGCTTTTTCGTTCATCTCCAAGATCTCTTCTACCGCCTGATTCAGATCCTCGTCGAGAATGCCCAGCGACAAATCCGCCTCGTCGATGTACATATAGCTGATCTGCTCTCGATAGCCATGCTGCGCCGCGCCGATGGCGTTATGTCTGCCGCAGGAATAGGCGCAGGCAAAGAGCATGTGGCTCTCCGGCACCAGCGTTCCTACGCGCACAATGCCCCAGCCGCCGTATGCCGCACTGCAGAAACACAATTCGTTCATGCCTTCTCCTCCATCAGCATCTGCGCCAGCCGGCGATACACCTGCGCCTGCTCGCTCTGCGGATCGTATTCGATCACCGTCTTGCCCTCGTTTTCCGCCTTCTGCACAACGCCGGCACGCGGCACCTTCATGATGACCTCGGTGCCCATCTCTTTCGCCGCGCGCTGCACAAGCGCATCCTCATCATCCACATTCTTGGCATTGAGAATCAGGCCCTTGAGCGCTGCATATTTGAGTTTGGAGAAATTCTGTACGGCCTGCGCAATGTTGGACGCCGCATACAGGGACATCATCTCGCCCGAGGTTACGATACAGACCTCATCCGCATAGCCCTGACGGATCGGCATCGCAAAGCCGCCGCAGACGACGTCGCCCAGCACATCATAGAGCACGACGTCCGGCTGATAGGTTTCAAACGCCCGCAGGGATTGCAGCATTTCAAATGCGGTGATGATGCCGCGCCCGGCACAGCCTGTACCCGGGATGGGGCCGCCCGCCTCTACGCAGAGCACACCCGCATAGCCCTTCACGACGATGTCCTCCAGCGTTACATCATTTTTCTTGCTGCGCATCATATCCAGCAC
>CAZACE010000094.1:0-6324 GCA_964483255.1 uncultured Oscillospiraceae bacterium | reverse complement strand
GCCGTAGCGGTCCACCTCCAAAGCACCCATGAAGCAGATATCCAGGCCGCCGCTGTTATAGAGGTCAAACTGGTTGGCCATGTCGTAAACGGCCTGCGCGCCGATCATCGCGCCGAAAACCTTGCCAGAGGCGGGGAAGCCGCCGATGCCGCCGGATTCGACGGTGAGCGTGATATGATCGAGCATGCCGCTCTGGCGGGCGTAATGGGAGATGGTCTCCGGGATGCCGATGCCGATGTTAACGATGTCCTCCTTGCGCAGCTCGCGGGAGGCGCGCTCGCCGATGATGTGGCTGGCGAGACTGCGTTCCTTGCTGCCAGAGGTTACGTTTTCCAGCTTCTCCGTCCAGCCGTGCCATTCCTCAAACGGGATCTCGAAGCTGCCGGTGAGCGCGGAGAAGGCCTCGTCGCGCGGCTCCGGCTCGCTCACCACGATGGCGTCGACCAGACAGCCGGGAATGATTGTGTTGCGCGGGCGGGAGGGCATATCGACAATGCGGTCGACCTGCACGATGACGATGCCGTTGTTGGACTTGGCTGCCTGGCAGATGGAGAGCGCGTCGCCGGACATGTACATGTCGTCAAAGGAGATATTGCCCTTGCGGTCGGCTGCGGTGCCCTTCATCAGGGCGACGGTGATCTTGGGCAGCTTGTAATAGAGGAATTCCTTGTTGTCAACATTGACAACCTTGACGAACGAGGAATCTGTGGAAATCTGGTTGATGCCGGGGCCGTCGCGGCGGGGATCGACGAAGATATCCAGGCCGACCTTCGAGAGCGCGCCCGGAATGCCGCCGGCCTGCGCGCGGATGGCATGGGAGATGCAGCCAAGCGGCAGGTTGTAAGCCTCAAAGCGATTCTCGAGGATGATCTTTTTCGTGCTGGGCATCGCGCCGAAATGGCCGCATATCAGGCGATCCACCGCGCCGGCGCGGATATAGCCCTCGGCAGCCCTGTCTTCATCCCAAACGCCGAAACCAGCGCTGGAGACGACGGTGAGATGCTTGGGGGAATGGGTCTTTTCGTAGCGGCGGCCGAGCGCCTCGTGCAGCTCGGTCGGGTTCTCAATGCCCACGAAGGAATTGACGCAGATGCAGTCGCCGTCGCGGATGAGGCTGATGGCCTCGTCTGCCGTCATGATACGGTACATATTGAAGCAGCCTTTCTGTTGTAAGGTTGGAGTCAAGTCTTGTTCTCTCTGGCTGAGAAAAGCGGAAGTTGACAGACATTATACCACAGGGATAGACGGGTATGCAAGTATGACAACTGCTCCATGCATTTCTTTGCGACAAGAAGTACAACAAATATTACATGCCGGAGATGTTCTGCGGCGCGCGTAAGCAGGTGTTTTTCACATTCGGCCCGTATGTACTGATCCTCTTCTATGGCGCGAATGCAGCGATGATCAGCCTGCTCTTTGCGCTCTCGGCGGTTGCCTGCTTCTTTGCTTCTCCCATTGTTGGCCGGATCTGGGAGACGCTTGGCATTGAGACGCTGTTCATCGCTTCGGCTGTGCTTGGCTTTTGCAACAGCGCCTACGCGGCGACCATCCGCATGCCGGAAAAACAGAAATAAAAGGCGCTGTCCCACTAAGGGTCATATTACACAAAAAAACGC
This sequence comes from uncultured Oscillospiraceae bacterium, assembly GCA_964483255.1. GTDB lineage: Bacteria > Bacillota > Clostridia > Christensenellales > Aristaeellaceae > Ventricola. The sequence continues at coordinate 4,708 of CAZACE010000094.1, read as the reverse complement.
CTGTAGAACACTGAGAACAATGTGTTTTACAGGCGTTTTTCATGGATTGTTTGCGCAGTTCTTTCTTGGCGAGACAGCGCCTTTGTCAGGCTTTGGCTTTTGCGCGCAGTGCAAGGCCGAGAAGCAGGCCGATGAGCGAGGGAATCACCCATCCCATGCCGATGGAAAAAAGCGGCAGATGCATGGCGATATTCCGGATCACATTGTCGAAGAAGACGCTGCGCGCGCCGGCTGGCAGCGCATTGATGAAATCAAAGAATGCAGGGACGATCGTAAAGAGCGTCACGCAGCGGAAAACATACTTGTCGTAATCAAATAGATGGCCAAACAGGCACAAAAGAATCAGCGTGATCGTCAGCGGATAGAGAAACATGAGCGCCGGGAGCGACAGCTCGATGATGCGGCTCAGACCGAAATTCGCGATGCCGAAGGAGAACAGGCAGAAGAGGATCGCGTACGCGCGATAGCTGAGCGACCGGGGGAACATCTCCACAAACGCAGTTGCGCAGGAGGTGACCAGGCCGATGGCCGTCTTGAGGCAGGCCAAGGTGACGATGCAGCCCAGAAGAACGCCGCCGAACGTGCCGAAATAATGCGTGCCAATGGCATAGAGCGCGGCGCCGCCATCGGCGCTCATGCCGATGACCGACTGGGACTGCGCGCCCAGCACGGTGAGGATGCAGTAGATCGCGGCCATGAGCAGCGTGCTCAGGATGCCGGAGAGCAGCGTGCTCATGGAAATGGCCTTGGGATCCTCAAGACCCAGATTGCGGATGGAATTGACCAGGATGATGCCAAAGACCAGAGAGGCGACCGCGTCCAGCGTGTTATAGCCCTCCAGAAAGCCCTGGAAGAAGCTCATTTCTGCGTATTTGCCGCTGGGCGCAGCGGAGGAAATCGGACTCATGGGGTTTGCCAGCGCGGTGATGGCCAGCACGGCGAGGAACGCGAGGAACAGCGGATTGAGCAGCTTGCCGATCCAGGTTGTGATGCCCGACGGACGCAGCGAGAAAAGCAGCACGGCGGCAAAAAACAGCGCGGAGAACGCGCACAGCGCCAGAGAAACGTTGTCTGCGTGAATCACGGGCTGGATGCCGACGCTGAAGGAGACGGTTGCCGTTCGCGGAATGGCAAAGAGCGGGCCGATGGCCAGATACAGAAGCAGGGTGAAGAAGTAGGCATAGGGCTTGCCTACGCGCAGGCACATGTCAAAGAGGCCTTCGCTGCGGGAGATGCCCATGGCGGCGATGCCCAGAAGCGGAATGCCCACGCCCGTGAGACAGAAACCCACGATGGCCGGCCAGAGATTTGCGCCCGCTTGCTGGCCCATGGAGACGGGGAAGACCAGATTGCCCGCGCCGAAGAACATGCCAAAGAGCATGGAGGCGAGGACGATGTACTGCTTTGCGGTGAGTCTTTTTTTCATGGAGGCCCCTCCCTCATGAACGGTCATGATTCATGTTAGCAAGATTCATTGAAAAGATGAATTAAATTCATTTTGAGTGACGGGAAATTGCTTTTTTATATTGTATCAATAAATAACCCAAATGGCAATAAGGAATCGGTGTATTGCAATCAATGCTGCAGGATCTTGCGCGAAAAAAGCGATTGGGCGGCGAGGCGTATTGTGCGTAGGGAAAAGTCACGTTATAATAGAAGCAGGATGCATGGCAACGCGGACGCCATGCAGGAAAGAAAGGATGTACATGCGCATGCAGGTCTTGAATAAGGTATCTCTCGGCGTTTTCCCGACGCCCATTCATAAGCTGGAAAATATCAGCCGAATCCTCGGTACGCAGGTCTATATTAAGCGCGACGACATGACGGGCCTTGGCCTTGGCGGCAACAAGGTGCGCAAGCTGGAGTATCTGCTTGCGCAGGCGAAGGCGCAGGGCGCGCAGGTTGTCTTCACCACCGGCGGCGCACAGTCCAATCACGCGATGCTGACCGCAGCGGCGGCGAGAAAGATGGGCATGGAGCCGATCCTGATCCTCAAAAAGCGCGGTGTGACGGCGCGAAAGGGCAACCAGCTGCTCGAGCACCTGATGGGCGTGGACGTTCGATTCATGGATACGGACAGCTACGACGATATCTATGCCGAGATGGAGCGCGTGGGCAGGGAAATGGGCAGGCCGTATTACAAGATTCCCTGCGGCGGATCCAATGCGCTGGGCACGCTGGGCTATGTGGACTGCGTGCGCGAGATCCGCGAGCAGGGCATGGCGTTTGATCACATCATCTGCGCGGAGGGCAGCGGCGGCACGATGGCGGGCCTTGCGCTGGGCGCCAAGCTGCATATGCCCCGGGCGCGCGTCATGGGCATGATGGTGGACGACGATCCGTTTGAGGAGATCACGCTGCGGCTCATGCGCGAGGCGGCGGCGCTGCTGGGCGAAAGCATCAGCATCAGCCGGGATGATTTTGATTTGCGCGATATGTGCGGCCCGGGCTATGCAATCGCCTCCGAGGAAGGCAATGCAGCGGTTTCCATGATGGCGGAAAACGAGGGGATTTTCCTGGATCCCGTGTATACCGGCAAGGCGTTTGCCGGCCTTGTTGCTATGGCCAAAGAGGGTGCGTTTAAGCCCGATGACCGTGTGCTCTTTCTGCATTCCGGCGGCGCGGGCGGACTTTTTGCCGTGGAGATGTAATACAGAGAGACGTTTTCCATGCGCGAAGCACAGGCATGTTCGAAGGATATTGATTAATACATATGAAATATATCGATGAACACAAATAATGCTCGATTTATCGCGCAAAAACTATGAAAAACCCCTTTTCCGATGCTATAATGCAGAGGAAAAGGGGGAGATGTTATGCGTGTGTTGGATCTGGATATGGATTTTTTCCTCTCGGATCCCTGCCCGCTGGCGGCATATGGCGAGCGACCGGATGAAGACTGTGCTCAGGTGTGGAGCGATGAGGAAGTGATCCGTTTTCTGGAGGAGCAGTGCGGCTTGAGTCGCGAGCATCCTGTCCCCGGCGCGATCTTTGATACGCACGATAAGGCGCTGGATTTCTGGCAGGCTCGCTTGCAGGATGGACAATTGAGCACGCCGTTTGAGGTTGTACATGTGGATACGCATTCGGATCTGGCGTTCGGCCCGCCGGGCACGAATTATGTGCTCAACGTCGTGCTTTCCCGCGCGCCGGAAATGAGGGCGGCGGCTCAAGCCTACCGCGAGGCCGTGGAGCTGGACGAGGCGAATTATCTGCTTTTCGCGCTGGCCTTCCGCTGGATCGATAAGCTTTCGTATGTGCGCAATCCGAAGTCTCATCAGGATATCCCCGGGCAGCTGCTGGATGGAGACGGAAATATCTTCCTGCGCAGCTTCATCTCCCGGATGATGGAGGGAAAAAACGGCCGTGAGCCTGTGATTCCCTTCGATGTGTACGACGATTACCGCGCGTTCCGCCAGCATGGCTATGACTTTGTGACCATGGCGCAGTCGCCCAGATATGCGCCCCAATCCGCCGACAGGATCATGGAGATCGTTGGGCGGTATATCCGGGAGATTCCGGTTGGCAGATGAGCGTAGGGACGACAGGACAGCAGCCCTCCATTTTTTGGAGTTTTGACATGAATGGATATTTGTGTTATGATATTTTTATGGTTGAAGGTGACAAGCGATGAACGAGAAGGCAGCGGCGAACTACCGCTGTTAGCAGAAGGACGACTGACTGAGCATGCATCAAGCCGCAAAGACGCGGCTTGCAAGCGAAAACGGCCTTGGGCCGTTTTTTGATTCGCAATGATACCGGTATCGACGCCGCGCTTTGCGTCGCCCTTGTGAATATAGCAATGCAGACATCCGTCGCTGCATTTTCTGCATCCTCGCCAGGGATTCCACATGGCCATATACTCACGCTCCATTCATGAACGAGTGTATTTCTGATTATTTGACGATGGTATATCCTGCCTGCGCAAGCGCGGCCAGCGCTTTTTCATAGCTTTTGGCCTTGGTCAGCACGTAATCGGTATTATACGTGGAGACAGCGAAGATGCCGACGCCGCTGTCGGCGAGAACGCCGGCGATTCTGGAGAGGATGCCGATCAGAGAGAAATCGAGCTCGCCCTGAATGCGGAAAGCCTTCCAGCCGTCGTCGCGCGCGGTTGTGTTTGCGGGAACATCCTGCGTGAGGCAGACCAGCGAGCATTCCTCATCCGTTTTGCCGATGAAGCAGTATTCGGCGTTTAGATTGACCTGCGAATAATCTGCAACCTTGCAGACGGAAAAATCAAGGTCGATTCGCTTAAGCTCCATATTATATTTCCTCATCCGGCTTCTGGCCGTCGTGCGCGAGCCATTTGCACTCGCCCATTTCCATGTTGGTGAATGTCGCCTTGAAGGAGGAATCCTCCGGACTGCAGGCGTAGACGCCGAAACGAATCGCGCCCTTGCCGTTGAACATATGGCACACGCGCATCTGCTTGAAGCGAACGCCGTCCTCGGAGCATTCGATGCAGTAGTCATCTTCTCTTCTGCTGAGGCGATACCACATGGATTTGACCGACGCATCGATCTCGGTGGTCGCCGTATCATTAAAAACGTTGTTGGTGACGACGCTGCCCAAATGCTGAAAGTCCTCGTTTTCGTATTCAATCGAGCCCTTGAGCCAGTTTTCGCTGTCCAGATAGAGCACCACGCCGCACTGAGCGAAACGATGCTTGCTCTCAAAGGCGGTTTTTACGGTAAAAGAGAAGAAC
>CAZACE010000093.1:2477-6327 GCA_964483255.1 uncultured Oscillospiraceae bacterium | reverse complement strand
TATTGATTTCTTAAACCGCCGCCGCGAAATAGCGCGGAGAAGAAGGGAGTCTGAGGGATGAAATCCCTCAGGCAGGTCCGGGCGGCAGCCCGGCGTAACCCCACACGTACCCCACGGCGGGCGGCTTGGCCGTCCGCTTTTTTAGACACAGGAGAAACGTATGTCTGAACAATGGGAAGGCCTGCTTGAAGGCGCAGCCGCGGATCTCAAGGGTCATCTGACGCTGGAACGCGTGATGGCCAGCCGAAGCGGCGAGAAGATCGTGGTTCATTTTACCAGTGATATCCTCGTGGAAGAGCGCCCGTTTCTGGCGCTGCAGAGGGCGCTGAGGCGGAATTTCGCGCCGATGAGCGTGTCGCTGATCGTCAAGTCCCCGCAGCTGGCGGAGGACTTTTTGGCTGATCCCATGAAGTATGCCGCGTTCATGCTGCGCTGCGTGCGCAGGCGTCATCCCTCCGGCGCACCGCTGATGGCGGACGCCAAGTTTGAATGCAAGGGCAATGTGATGAGCGTGCTTGTGCCGCAGGATATCGCTCCGAAATTCCTGACGCAGGCTGGCGTGGATAAATACCTGGAAGAACTGGTCAAAAACGTATTCGTCGCTCAGGTGCATGTGAACTTCCAGGCGGTCAAGCTGCGTGAGGAGCAGCTTGAGGAGATCCGCCGCCGCCGCAAGAAGGAGGACGACGAGGCCGTTGCCGAGATGATCAAGGAGCAAAAAGAGCAGGTCATCGCCAAAGAGCAGCAGGCCGCCAAGGAAAAGCCCAAGGCCGTGCTCGGCCGTCCGATCACAGCGGAGCCCATGGAGATCGCCGAGCTCATCGAGGAGGCCAGCAAGATCACCGTCTGCGGCGAAATCCTCACGGCGGAAACGCGCGAGCTCAAAGGCGGCGAAATGCAGCTTCTGTCCTTTGCGATCACCGATTTTACCAATACCATCAAGTGCAAGGCGTTCCTGCGCTATAAGCCCAGAAAGGGCCGTTTCGGCGGCGGAAACGCCGAGGAGGACGACCGTCCGCCGACGGAGGAGGAGAAGAAAGCCGTTGACGACGTTATCGCCGCTGTCAAGCCGGGCAAGTGGTTTGCTGTACGCGGCGACGTGAAGATGGATAGCTTCGAAAAGGGGCTTGTCATCATGGTGAACGATATCGATGCGCGCGAGAAGCCGGAGCGCAAGGATACCGCCGAGCGCAAGCGCATCGAGCTGCATATGCATACCAACATGAGCGAGAAGGACGGTATTTCTTCCGCGTCCGACCTCATCAAGCGCGCGGCGCAGTGGGGGCATCCGGCTGTTGCGATCACCGATCACGGCGTTGTGCAGGCATTCCCCGAAGCCTTCGGCGCGGCGAAGAAGAATAAGATCAAGCTCATCCCGGGCGTGGAGGCGTATCTCACCGACGTGACCACCGTGGTCAAGGATGCGGACGAGCGCAGGCTGCACGACGAGATCGTTGTCGTCGACTTTGAGACCACGGGCCTCAATCCGCGCAAGAACCGCATCATGGAGATCGGCGCGGTGCGCATACGAAACGGGCAGGTTGTGGAGGAGTATTCGAAGTTCGTCAATCCGCAGGAGCCGATCCCACAGGAGGTTGTCGATCTGACGGGCATCTCCGACGCCATGGTCGCAAACGCCGGCACGGCGGAAACGGAGATTCCCAAACTGCTGGAGTTCATCGGCGATGCCGCCTTTGCGGCGCATAACGCCAAGTTCGATTATTCGTTTCTCACAGAAGAATGCAAGCGTCTGGGCATTGAGATCAGCATGCCTGTCATCGATACGCTCGAATTCTCCCGGCGCATGTATCCCAGCCTCAAGAGCCACCGCCTCGGCGCTGTCTGCAAATCACTGGGCATCAGCCTCAAGAATGCGCACCGCGCCGTGCACGATGCGCGCGCGACGGCGCAGATGCTCAACCGTATGCTCGATCCCGCGCAGGAACAGGGCGTGGAGCGCATCTGCGATATCAACAGCGCGCTCACCGGCGGCGCGATCGGCGATGCCTATCACATCATTCTGCTTGCCTGCGAGCAGGACGGCATCACCAACATCAACCATATCGTCTCCGAGGGTCATCTCAATTACTTCAGCCGCAGACCGCATACCCCGCGGGAAATTCTGCAGAAGTATCGCAAGGGCCTGATCGTCGGCTCCGCCTGCGAGGCGGGCGAGCTGTTCCGCGCTGTTGTGGATGGCAAAAATGATACGGAACTCAAGCGTATCGCGCGCTTCTATGATTACCTCGAGATCCAGCCCATTGGCAACAACGCATTCATGCTGCGCGAGGGCATGGCGGAGGACGAGGAGCAGCTGCGCGATTATAACCGCAAGATCGTCTGGCTCGGCGAGGAACTGGGCATTCCCGTCGTTGCTACCGGCGACGTTCATTTCCTGGATCCCAAGGACGCCAAATTCCGCGCAATCATTCAGGCGGCCTATGGCTTTAAGGATGCGGATAACCAGCCGCCGCTGTATTTCAAGACGACGGATGAGATGCTCGAGGAATTTGCGTATCTGGGCAAAGCGAAGGCGGAAGAGGTTGTCATCGACAATCCTGCCAAAATCGCTGCGCGTATCGGCGATGTCGGTCTGTATCCCAAGCATCCGGAGGGCAAGGAGACTTTCCAGCCGTTCTGGCCGGACGCTGCGGACAACATCCGCAACCTCTGCGAGGAGAAGATCCGCGAACACTTCGGCGATAATCCGCCGGAGATCGTCGTCGCCCGCAAGGAAAAGGAGCTGGGTTCCATCCTCGGCTACGGCTATGGCACGCTGTATAACATCGCCGAAAAGCTGGTCAAGAAGTCCAATGCGGACGGATACCTCGTCGGCTCGCGCGGCTCGGTCGGCTCGTCGTATGTCGCCCATCTGGTCGGCATCTCCGAGGTCAACGCGCTGCCGCCGCATTATCGCTGCGAAAAGTGCAAGTGGTACACATTCGATGTGGACAAGGCCAAGTATAAGACCGGCCCCGACCTGCCGCCGATGAAGTGTCCGCAGTGCGGCGAGGAGCTCTTCCGCGATGGCTTTGAGATTCCGTTCGAGGTCTTCCTGGGCTTCAAGGGCGACAAGGTTCCCGATATCGATCTGAACTTCTCGGGTGTCTATCAGCCGCGTGCGCATGCCTATATCGAAGAGCTCTTTGGCAAGGAATACTGCTACCGCGCCGGCACAATCGGTACGCTTGCCGATAAGACAGCCTACGGTTACGTGAAAAAATACTGCGAGGAGCGCGGACTGACGCTTTCCGAGGCGGAGATGAACCGCCTGGCGCTTGGCTGCGTGGGCGTTAAGCGCACGACCGGCCAGCATCCGGCGGGCATGGTCGTTCTGCCCAAGGAATACAAGATTCAGCAGTTCGTCGCCATCAACCATCCGGCCAACGACATGAGTAACCCGACGGTCACCACGCATTACGACTTCGGCTCCATGCACGACGTGCTGGTCAAGCTGGACGTTCTGGGTCACGACGATCCGACGATGATCCGCATGCTCATGGATCTGACGGGCGTGGATGCGCAGAAGATCCCGCTGACGGATCCGAAGGTCATTTCGCTCTTCTCCAGCACAGAGGCGCTGGGCGTCACGCCCGAGCAGATCGGATCGAATACCGGTACATATGGCGTTCCGGAATTCGGCACGCGCTTTGTCCGTCAGATGCTGGAGGAGACCAAGCCGACGACCATGGACGAGCTGGTACGTATTTCCGGCCTGTCCCATGGCACGGATGTTTGGATCGGCAACGCGCAGGAGATCGTCAAGCATGGCATCGCGCCGTTCTCCTCGTGCATCTGCACGCGAGACGACATCATGAACGCGCTCATGGACTACGGCGTCGCGCCGAAG
>CAZACE010000093.1:0-2467 GCA_964483255.1 uncultured Oscillospiraceae bacterium | reverse complement strand
CGTTTGATACGATTGAATTTGTGCGAAAGGGCAAGGGTCTCAAGCCGGAGATGGAGCAGGCGATGATCGAGCACAATGTGCCGCAGTGGTTCATTGATTCCTGCAAGAAGATCAAATACATGTTCCCCAAGGGGCACGCCGTAGCGTATGTCACGATGTCCCTTCGCGTGGCGTGGTACAAGGTCTATCGTCCGGCGGCGTATTACTGCGCGTATTACACCGTTCGCGCGGACAGCTTCGATGCGAGCATCCTGTGCGGCTCTTTGGAATCCATCCGCGCCCGCTACAAGGAGATGGAGGATAATGCCAAGGATCTCACCCAGAAGGATAAGGATCTGATGATTATCATGGAGCTGGTCATCGAGATGCTCTGCCGCGGCATTTCTCTGGCTCCGGTTGATCTGGAAAAATCTGACGCAACGAAATTCCAGGTGCTTTCCGATACGCTGATCCGCGTGCCCTTCAATGCGCTGCCCGGCCTTGGCGAATCGGTTGCCCAGAAGATCGTGGAGGCGCGCGATCAGTCGCCGTTTATTTCCGTGGAGGATCTGAGAAACCGCGGCGGCGTGTCTCAGTCGCTCATCGACATGATGCGCGAATTGGGATGCCTGAACAGCCTGCCGGAAACCAACCAGACGACGCTCTTTTCTTTCTGATTCTTCGCTCGGTTCAAAGAAAAATCCGCTCTGCCTTTTGAACGTTTTTTTCCGAATTTTGCGGGAATAGCTAATAAAAAGCGTATAGAGGGTTGTATTTTTGAAAAAGCGGTGATATAATAGCCACGTAGGTTTATGTTTAGCAGTGTACTGCGGTCGCAGTTGTATGGAAAGAGTGGGAGTAATGCCCACTCTTTCTGTTGACTGGGACTAATTTGTGAAATATCTTGGGAGTGTGTGAATGGCACAAAGCGATCTGACCCGCGTCGTCGAGCCCGCCTGCAAGGCGCTTGCGCTTGAGCAGCATGTGGAGCTGGTTGACGTTGAGCTCGTGCGCGAAGGCTCGAGCCGGTATTTGCGGATCTATATTGATAAACCCGACGGAATTACCTTGAGCGATTGTGAGACGTACCATCGCGCCGTGATGCCTTTGGTTGAGCGCGTGGATTACGATTTCCTTGAGGTATGTTCGCCGGGTATTGATCGTCCTTTGAAAAAGCAGAAGGACTATGACGCGCACGTGGGCGATCAGGTGGAAATCCACCTGTACCGCGCCATCAACAAGTGCCGCCGTTTCGAAGGTGAACTGCTGGGTCTGTTCGGGGACCAGGTAAAGATCAAAGTCGGCGAGGAAGAGATGAGCTTTACGCTCAAAGAGATCTCGCTGTGCAAACCTGTGATTGTCATTACCGAGGATGATCTTGGGGATGAACAGGCGCTCGATCTTGGCAATCAGGATGAGGGCGACGAGAAAGGAGAAGCGTCAAGATGATGGATAAGAATGAAAACAAAGCGATGATTGAGGCTGTGGCGCTGCTGGCCAAGGAAAAGAACATCGGCAAGGAAGTCCTTTTCTCCGCTATTGAGGAGGCGCTGCGCAGCGCTTACAAGAACAATTTCAACAAGCAGTACGGCGTGCCGCCCTCCAATGCAAATGTCCGCGTGGAGCTGGATCGCGTAAGCGGCGCCGTGCGTCTGTATGCCCGCAAGCAGGTTGAGGAGTGGGTCGTGGACGAGGCCTCTGAGATTTCCATCGAGGAAGCCCGCAAGATTCAGCCCAGCTATGAAGAGGGCGATATCGTCGAGGTCGAGGTGACCCCGAATAACTTCCGCCGCGTCGCTGCGCAGACCGCCAAGCAGGTCATCGTGCAGAAGATCCGCGAGGCGGAGCGCGGCAAGATCTACGACGACTTCATCGAGAAGGAGAACGAGATCCTCACCGCGATCGTCCACAGCGTCGATCCGGAGTCGAAGACTGTGTACGTTGAGCTGGGCAAGACCGAAGGCGCGCTGGAAATGGCGCAGCAGATGGCTGCCGACGTGTATACCCCGGGCGAGCGCTTCAAGGTGTATCTGCTCGAGGTCGTCGCCGATCGCCGTCTGGCCCGTCCGGGCGCGAAGTACGGCCCGCAGGTGAGCGTTTCCCGCATCCATCCGGGTCTGGTCAAGCGCCTGTTTGAGCTGGAGGTGCCGGAGATTCAGAGCGGTATCGTTCAGATCAAGTCCATCGCGCGCGAGGCTGGTTCCCGCACGAAGATGGCCGTCTACTCCAGCGACCCGATGATCGATCCGGTTGGCTCCTGTGTCGGCCCGCGCGGCCAGCGCGTGGATCGCGTGGTCACCGAGCTGCGCGGCGAGAAGATCGATATCATCAAGTGGTCCGCCGATCCGGCTGAGTTCGTGGCCAATGCGCTGAATCCTGCGCATGTGGTCAGCGTCTTCGTCAATGAGAAGGAAAAGGCCTGCCGCGTCGTCGTGCCGGATAATCAGCTGTCCTTAGCCATCGGCAAGGAAGGCCAGAATGCGCGCCT
>CAZACE010000092.1:0-6331 GCA_964483255.1 uncultured Oscillospiraceae bacterium | reverse complement strand
TAAGCACTTATTTAGAATGGGTCGGGAATATGCATACAGGTTCAACAAATGGTCGGATGTGTGCATGATTTTCCTCTGACGGGACACAATGACAATGCAGGGAGGGATGAACCATGGAAGACGCCATCGTGCTGCTTAAAAGCCTTCAGCGCAATCTGGATGTTTTCAGAAGCAGGCTCGGCGCGCCGGCAAACGCCGACGTGCTCATCCGCCGCTTCCAAAGCGGCGCATTTGAATCGGCGATCATCGCCATCGACGGCATGGTAAACACCCAGCAGATCGACGAGAATATTCTCAAGCCCTGCATGGATCTGCCCGAAACAGCGGGCGAAGATATGCCCGCCGGGGAGCGCGCAGCCTATCTGATGAGCCACGCCGTATCCGTACTGCCGATGAGGATGAAGGAGAATATCGACGAGATTCTCTCCGATGTGCTGGGCGGGCAGTGCGCGCTGCTTTGCGAGGGCTGCGATATCGCCTGCGTGATGGATACGCGCGGCTTTGAAAAGCGGACCATCGGAAGACCCGAAGCCGAGCAGGTTGTGCTCGGCCCGCACGAGAGCTTCAATGAATCCATCCGAACCAATATCACGCTTCTTCGGCGCATCGTGCAGCGGGAGGAGCTGACCACGGAGTTCATCACAGCCGGCGGGAAGATGAAAACCCGCTGCGCGCTGCTCTATCTTCGCGGCACGGCAGATGAAAATATAGCCGCCAAAATCCGCGCGCGGCTGGAAAGCTGCGATTATGATTTTCCCCTGACCACGGGCGAGGTCGAGCAGCTCATCGAGGAGCATCCCTTTTCCCTTCTGCCCCAATGCGTGCGCACGGAGCGCCCGGACAGGGCGGCGTCATTCCTGGCCGAGGGACAGATCGTCGTGCTCACAGACGGCTCGCCCGCTGCACTCGGCGCGCCCGCGACGATCTATCACCAGCTGCACACGCCGGACGACGCATCCATGCGCTGGCAGTACGGCACGTTTCTGCGCATCGTACGCACCATCGGCGTGCTGATCCACATCTTCCTGCCGGGGCTGTATCTGGCCGTTCTTCGGTTTCATCAGGAGCTGCTTTCCCCCATGCTGCTGACCTCGGTGTATGAGACGAGCTCGCGCGTGCCGATTCCCGTGTTTCTGGAGGCGCTGCTCATGACCCTGGCGTTTGACCTGATCAACGAGGCCGGCCTTCGCGCGCCGGGCGCGATGGGCAATGCGCTGGGCATCGTCTCCGGCCTGATCCTTGGGCAGAGCGCCGTGAGCGCGGATATCGTATCGCCGCTGCTGCTCATTGTGGTGGCGGCCAGCGGCCTTGGCGGTTTCTGCGTGCCGGGCTATGCGCTGAGCATCGGGCTCAAGATCGTGCAGCTGCTGTTTTTGATGACAGGCGCTTTTGGCGGGCTGTATGCGATGACGCTGCTCCTTGGCGCGCTGCTGTGCGCACTGTGCGCGATGCATTCCGTCGGCTCGCCGCTCACAGCGCCGCTGACCCCGCCGCGCAGGGGCAATCACGATATCTTTCTGCGCCTGCCGATGAAATATCAGAAAGCGAGGGCGTTCTTTGCCAAACAGCAGGAAACAGAGCGCGGAATTTGAGCGGCGCGTTCTCTCGAGCTTCCGCGTAAGGGCCTGTGCAGCAGGCTTTTGCACGGGCGCGCAGATCTACCTCGCCGGCTGCGCGGTCGGCATGCCGCTTTCTCTTAGCAGCGCATGGCTCGCCGCCCTTGCGGCGCTTGCGCTTTGTGCATGGATCACAACGAGATGCCAACGAGCGCTTGAGCATCTCCGGGAAAATGGCATACCCTCCCGACCGGCCTGTGTCCTTCTGGCCGCCGCGCTGCTTCTGAGCGGCGCGTTCTCTCTTTCGTCCATGGTCTGCTACGCCGGCGAAACGCTGGTGGAGCAGACGCGCGGAATCTGGACAGCGGCCATGGCCTGGATCGCCGCTGCGCTCTGCGCGCTGCCCGGCCCTACGGGCGCGGCAAGAGTCTGCTTTGCCATGCGTTATGTGTTTCCCCTGCTCATGCTGGGTCTCGGCGCGGCGGCGATTCCCTGGCGCGTGCCGGTCGGGCTGTTTCCCCTTCTCGGCGCTGGCGCGATGGAGCTGGGCACAGCGGCAGTCTGCATGCTCTTTGCCGCGGCGCCCGTGCTGATGATCGCCCTGCCCCCGCCGCAGCTTGCCGGGCAGGATTACGAAATCCCGGGAAAGGCGTTCTTTCTGCGCCGGGTGATCCCCGGTGCACTGGCGGGCGTTTTGCTGCTGTTTCTCAGCAGCGCCTGCACGACATACGAATCCATTCTGGAGAGCACGCAGTGGGGCGCGCGTCTGAACATGGCCGCAGGCAATCCCGCCCGCGAGGGCATTGCGCAGATGCTGCTGACGGTGACCAAGCTGCTGGCGATGCTTCTGCTGGCAAGCAATATGCTCTGCGCGGCGGAGCAGGCGCTTACACTTGCCTTTTCCGCGCTCACCAAAGGTCGGATGAGCCTTGCGATTCTGCTTTTTCTGCTCTTTCTCTCTCTTTCGGCGCTGGTCGCCCTGGGGGAAAAGCCGCTGCTCATCGCCGCGCCGGGGATCGTCATTCCCGCCGCGCTTGCAGCATGGATGTTGGGAAGGAGGAAACGCGCATGAAGCGGGCGCTGCTTGCCCTGCTGCTCCTTGTTTGCTGCCTTTCCCTTTCGGGCTGCGGCGGCGGGCAGGAAATCGAAAGCTGTCTGTTTGTGCTCGCCATGGCGGTCGATCCCGCGCCGGACGGGAATCTGACCGTGACTGTCAAGGCGCTCTCGGGCACGCAGGAGGCCGTTGGCGGCACGATTCCTTCCCCGCAAAGCGCGCAGCAGAGCGAACCATCCGCTGGCGCGCAGCAGCAAGGCAGCACGGAAACGCCCGAGCCGGGCTATATCGTCATGAGCGCGACTGCACCCAGCTGCCTGCGCGCGCTGAATATGCTCAGCGCGACCACGCCGCGCACGGTCAATCTCTCGCAGCTGCGCGAAATCGTAATCAGCCGTACGCTTGCCGAGACCGACGCGACGCTCACCATCCTCAAAGAGATTCACGGCATGTACCGCGCCAACGGCGAAGCGATTGTCGTCGTCACGCCGAACGATGCGGGCGATTTCATCCGCCGCCAGCGCGCGATTCTGGGCGTGCGATTGTCGAAATACCTCGAGGTGCTCTTCGATCACTTTGCCGGGATGGATACCATTCCCCCGAATGCGCAGCTCGCCTCGGTGATCGCCGCCATGGAATCGGATACCATCGACGCGACTTCGGTCTATGCCGCCGCAAACGCCTTTGACAGCACGCTTGCGCTGAATACCGACGCGGACATGGACCGCCTGCCCGGACACCTGCCCCGGACGTCGCCCGCCGAAAACGAATACCTCGGCTGCGCGCTCTTCTGCGGCCCGCGCATGACGGGCACGCTCACCGGCGAGGAAACAGGCCTGCTGTGTCTGATGATGGGCGCGGCAAAACGGCGGGAAACATTCATCGGCAATGCGCTCTACCGCACGAACCTGCCCACGCGCGTACAGCGCAGCATCGATGAGGACGGCACGCTGAGCGTTCATATTTCCATGAACCTCACGCATGTCACCGGCGAGGAGCAGGAAACGGCGCAAAGCATCGCCGCAATGATCGAGCGCAGAGCTGTCGACGTGCTCATGATCCTGCGCGCCGCCGGCTGCGACGCAGCGGGCTTTGGGCGCATCGCAATCAGGCGGCACATCGATATTCCCTCCTGGGAAGCGCAGAACTGGCCGGAGGAATACACGCAAAGAGGCGTGCGTGTGTCGGCGGATGTGCGTGTACAGTAATTTGCAAAGAAAAAACTCTCCCTTCAGGGAGAGCTGGCACAGCGACCGCCGTGACTGAAAGGGCTTAATAGTTCGCCTCGCCGGCAAAGGCCTTGATCGCCTCGCTGCGGTTGCTGCCCAAGACCTCCTTGGCCGGGCCGTCCTCAACGATCAGGCCGTTTTCCATGTAGATGACGCGGTCGGCGACGTCGCGCGCGAAGTTCATTTCATGGGTGACGACGATCATTGTGCGCTTTTCATCGGCGAGCGCGCGGATGACGGAGAGTACCTCGTGCGTCAGCTGCGGATCGAGCGCGCTGGTCGGCTCATCGAAACAGAGGATATCCGGATCCATGCACAGGGCGCGGGCGATGGCCACGCGCTGGCACTGGCCGCCGGAGAGATTGCAGGGATACTCTTTGGCTTTTTCGGAAAGACCCACCTTTGCCAGCAGCTCCATGGCCTTGTCCTGCGCCTCCTTCTGGCTGCGGCCGAGGACGAGCGTCTGGGGCATGACGAGATTCTTCAGCACGGAGTAATGCGGAAAGAGGTTGTAATCCTGAAAGACCATGCCCATCTTGAGCATGAGCGTGCGCAGCGCCTTGTCGCGCTTGTATTCGGGCTTGCCGTCCTGGCCGGTGGTCACCAGAGCCTCGCCGCCGATGAGGATTTCGCCGGAGTCGACTGTTTCCAGATTGTTCATGCAGCGAAGCAGGGTCGATTTGCCCGAACCGCTTCGGCCGATGATCGCCACGACCTCGCCGCGGGAAACGCGCATGGATACGCCCCTGAGGACGCCGGTTTCGCCGAAGGATTTAAATACGTTGTTCGCCTGAAGCATGCGGTGAAACCTCCTTCCTCAGTCCTTGTAATAATCAAAGCGCCGTGTGAGATAGCTGAAGACCAGCGTGACCACACCGTTCATTGCCAGATAAAACAGACCCGCCACGAACAGCGGCTCCACAGAGGCCGTGCGGCTGGCCTCGTTCTTCGCCGCGCGGAAAAGCTCGGAAACGGCAATGATATTCGCCAGCGAGGTATCCTTCACCAGCGTGATCACCTCGTTGGACACCGGCAGCAGCACGCGCTTTGTCACCTGCGGCAAAACGACATGGAAAAACGCCTGCAGCTTCGTAAGACCCAAAACCTGACACGCCTCATGCTGGCCGACGGGGATGGCCATGATGCCGCCGCGGAAGATTTCGGCAAAGTAGGCCGCATAGTTGAGCGAGAAGGCGAGGATCGTCGCCGCCATGCGGTCCAGATTCTGCCCCAGGAGCATGGGAATGGCGAAGTAGATCGCGAAAATCTGCAGCATCAGCGGCGTGCCGCGCATAACGAGGATGTACAGCGCGACAGGCATGCTGACCACGCGGCGCTTATTCATGCGAAGCAGCGCCAGCACCATGCCCAGCGGAATGGAGAAAATGAGGGTCAGAAAAAAAATGGTGAGCGTATTGGCAAAGCCGCTCTGCATGGCAGCGATCAGCTTGAGCATCGCTTCCGGGTTGTTGAAGTATCGCATACAATCCTCTTACTTTTGCATAGTGTCGGTCTATAAACGCGAAGCGTAATAGGGAGTCCGAGGGACAATGTCCCTCAGTCAGGGGTTTGGGGATGAAATCCCCAACGCATCCCCTACGCACAGATGAGGCTGTAATGCGAGATTACAGCCTCATCCGTATTGGAGGGAATTACTTCTTGTACTCGGCGGCGTACTTGGCGATGGTGGTCACATCATTGGCGAACCACGCAGCGCGGATGGTATCGAGCGTGCCGTCCTCCTGGATGGCGATGAGCTGCGCGTTGATCGCGTCGGCGAGGGTGGCTTCATCCTTGCGAACGGCGATGCCGTATTCCTCAGCCTGCAGGATCTCGGGCAGGACGCTAAAGGCGACCGGATCCTCCTGCTGGGCGATGTAGTAGTTGCCCACGACGGAGTCGATCAGCAGAACGTCGATGCCGCCCAGGCGCAGATCCATCAGCGCGGCGACAAAATCATCAGAGAGTGCGATCTCGGCGAGGGACGCCTTGATATCGGGGTTGGCTTCCAGCACGTCCACGGACGCGGAGCCCGCCTGCGTGCCCAGCACCTTGCCGGCCACATCGGCGACGGAGGCGATGCCGGAATCGGCCATGACGACCATGATCTGCTCGTTGGCCAGATACGGCATGGTGAAGAGCATCTGCGCCTTGCGCTCCTCGGTGATGGTCAGGCCGGACCAGATGCAGTCGATGTTGCCGCCATTAAGCTCAAGCTCCTTGGCGTCCCAGGAAATCGGCTGAAGAACCAGCTCAACGCCCATGCGCTTTGCGACTTCCTTGGCCAGATCGATATCAAAGCCCACGTGCTCGCCGTTTTCATCGACAAAGCCCATCGGCGGATAGGCTTCGTCAAAGCCCATGATCAGCTTGCCCTTGGCCATCACATCGGCAAGACCCGTATCCTCGGCCAGAGCAGTGCAGGTCAGGAGCATCATCATAGCCAGCAGCAGCGCAAACATCTTTTTCATAAAC
This sequence comes from uncultured Oscillospiraceae bacterium, assembly GCA_964483255.1. Lineage (GTDB taxonomy): Bacteria > Bacillota > Clostridia > Christensenellales > Aristaeellaceae > Ventricola. The sequence goes on along the minus strand of CAZACE010000092.1, from coordinate 17 downwards.
CGTATCCCCTCTCGAAA
>CAZACE010000091.1:0-6355 GCA_964483255.1 uncultured Oscillospiraceae bacterium | reverse complement strand
GCGCGCGCATCCCCAAGGGCGTGCTGCTCGTCGGCCCTCCCGGCACGGGCAAGACGCTGCTGGCCAAGGCTGTGGCCGGCGAGGCGGGCGTGCCGTTCATGTCGATTTCCGGTTCCGATTTTGTGGAGATGTTCGTGGGCGTTGGCGCCAGCCGCGTGCGCGATACGTTTGACCAGGCGAAAAAGCATGCGCCGTGCATCGTATTCATTGACGAGATCGACGCTGTCGGCAGACGCCGCGGCGCGGGCATGGGCGGCGGCCATGACGAGCGCGAACAGACGCTCAACCAGCTGCTGGTGGAGATGGACGGCTTTGCCATCAACGAGGGCGTCATCGTGCTGGCGGCGACCAACCGAAAGGATATTCTCGATCCGGCGCTGCTGCGTCCGGGCCGATTCGACAGGCAGATCTCCGTGGGCTATCCGGATGTGCGCGGCCGCGAGGCGATCCTCAAAGTGCATGCCAAGGACAAGCCGCTGGAGGACGACGTGGATCTGGCCAACATCGCCAAGCGCACGCCGTATTTCGCCGGCGCGGATCTGGAAAACATCATGAACGAGGCTGCCATTCTCTGCGCGCGCGAGGGCAAGGAGAAGATCACCGCGCGCCACCTGAACGACGCCATTGAGCGCGTGCAGATGGGTCCGGAGAAGAAGAGCCATGTCGTTTCCCAGGAGGATAAGCGCCTTGTCGCCATCCATGAGGCCGGGCATGCGATCGTGGGCGAGCTGCTCGAGGGCTGCGACGATGTGCATCTGGTGACGATCATGCCGCGCGGCTCCAGCGGCGGCCATACGCTGCTGCTGCCCGAAAAGGAGAGCGATTTCACCACCCGCAGGCAGCTGCTGGACTTTGTCTCCATGGCGCTGGGCGGCTATGCGGCCGAGAGCGTTGTGCTGGGCGAAATGTCCACCGGCGCCAGCAGCGACCTGCAGCGCGCGACCGATATCTGCCGCCGCATGGTGATGCAGTACGGCATGAGCGATGAGCTGGGCCCGATCTATCTGGGCGGCGATCACGACGAGGTTTTCCTCGCGCGCGATTACGGCCAGCAGAGCCGCATGTTCTCCGAGAGCGTGGCGGCCCGCATCGATAACGAGGTGCAGCAGAAGATGGGCGACGCTTTTGCGCGCGCCAAGCAGATCCTCACTGAAAACCGCGATAAGCTGGATGGTCTGACGCAGCTGCTCATGGAGCGCGAGACGATTGACCGCAGGGAATTTGAGGCGTTCATGAAGGGTGAAGCGCTGCCCTCACAGGAGGAAATCGGACTCTCTTCCGGGGAACCGACTGAAGGCGAAAGCGGCGAAAACGCCTGATAAGCGACATAATCAGAACGCCGCGTCAGTGTTTTTGACGCGGCGTCTGCTTCATTTTCCGATACCCTGCCGGAAGGCCGATTCCAATGACTAAAGGAGCATATTTCCGTGAATTTTTCGCATAAGCTGGATGCATTTGAGGCCAGCATCTTTACCGAATTGCTTGAGGCGAAGCTGGCGCTTCGCAAGAGGGGCGTCGATACCATCGATCTGTCGATCGGCACGCCCGATCTGACCCCGCCCGAGCATGTGATGCGTGCGATCTCCGAGGGCTGCATGGAGCCGAAAAACTATATCTACGCCGTTAAGGACAGGCCGCAGCTGCTGGAAACTGTTGCGAATTGGTATAAGCGCCGCTTTGATGTGACGCTGGATCCGCAGACGCAGATTGTGTCGCTTCTGGGTTCGCAGGATGGCCTTGCGCATCTGTCTATGGCGCTGTGCGATCCGGGCGACGTGGTGCTCGTGCCGGATCCCTGCTATCCGATCTTCGCGGATGGCCCGCGCCTGAACTGCTGCGATGTGCACTATATGGCGCAGCCGGCGGAAAATGGCTATGTGATTGACTTTGATCTGATCGATCCTAAGCTGGCCGACAAAGCGAAGCTGATGGTCGTCTCCTATCCGAATAACCCGGTGGCGTCCGTGGCTTACGACGGCTTTTATGAGAAGCTGGTCGCCTTTGCCAAGAAGCACGATATCGCTGTACTGCATGACAATGCATACAGCGATCTGACGTTCGACGATTATCACTGCGGCAGCTTCCTGGAAACGCCGGGCGCGATGGATGTGGGCATCGAGTTCAATTCCCTCTCCAAGACGTATTCCATGGCCGGCGCGCGCATTGGCTTTGCGCTGGGCAATGTCGAAATGATCAAAAGACTGAAAAGCCTTAAATCCAACATTGATTTCGGCTGTTTCATTCCCGTGCAGCTGGGCGCGGAGGCCGCGCTTAATGGCCCGCAGGACTATGTGCTCAAGATGCGCGCGACTTATCAGCGCCGCCGCGATATCCTGATCGATGGTCTGGATGCGGCGGGGTGGCAGATCGCAAAGCCGAAGGCGACGATGTTCGTCTGGGCGAAGATTCCTGCGGGATATTCAAGTGCGCGTGCGTTTGCCTATGAGCTGATGGAGAAGACCGGCGTCATCTGCGTGCCGGGCACGGCATTCGGCCCGGGCGGCGAGGGTCATGTGCGCATGGCGCTTGTCCAGTCCGAAGAGACGCTTGCAGAAGCTGTGCGCCGCATTGCAAACAGCGGCATGATCCGCAAGGGTTAACGAGGGACATGGGGGACGTTGGGCTATCGCCCAAACCCATCTGGGGACCAGTCCCCAGACCCCATTAACGCTTCGCGGCTGCTTTACGGCTTTTTTCTTGGAGCGGCAATAGCCGCTCCATGCACAGATTCTTAAAACCGCCGCGAAGCGAAGAAGGGAGTCTGAGGGATGATATCCCTCAGGCGGGTTTCAGGGCGGCAGCCCTGAGAAAGGGACTTTTGTGATCAAAGCTGATCTGCATATGCACTCGACTGCGTCGGACGGCGTGCTTGCGCCGGATAAGCTGATGGAGCGTGCGAAAAGTCTTGGCTTTACGCATGTGTCGCTGACCGACCATGATTCCATGGCGGGTATCCCTTTGGCGCGAGAAGCGGCGAATCGACTGGGCATGACGCTGATTCATGGCGTGGAGCTCAGCTGCGGCGCGCAGAAGGAGATTCATGTGCTCGGCTACGGCTTTGATCCGGAAAATGCGGCGCTCAAAGCGTTCTGCGCGGAGCGGGTCAGGCAGCGCGAAGCGCGCGCGCAGGCCATGGTGGAAAGGCTTTGCGAACTGGGCAAACCCATCAGCATGGAGCGGGTGAAGGAGTTGGCCCGCGGCGTGATGGGCAGGCCGCACGTGGCACGGGCGCTGATGGAGGCCGGGCATGTCCTCTCGGTGAGCGAGGCGTTCGACCGGTATTTAAAGCCTGGAAAGCCCGCTTATGTGCCCAAAGAGGATGTGAAGGTGAGCGAGGCTGTGCGCCTGATTGACCAGGCCGACGGCATCGCCGTGCTGGCGCATCCGATGGAACTGAGGATGGGCGAGACCATGCTCGAATCGCTCATCGGTGAATGGAAAAACCAGGGTCTTGCGGGCGTGGAGGTTTATCATCCCAGCGCGCAGAATAACCACGCGTCATTCCTTGTGCATCTGGCGCAGAGGGAGAATATGCTCATTACCGGCGGCAGCGATTTCCACGGCGAGGCGGTTCGCAAGACCGAGCTCGGCGAGGGACTCGAACGTTGGCGGAGTATGGAAAGCGACATGTATGCGCTGCTTGCGCGCATGGAAAGCAGGCAAAACGGATGAGGGAGGGAAGCGGATGCCGACGATGACCAAGGCGGGCTATACGCCGCCGAAGGCGGAAATGAAGAAGCCGCCCAAGGCAGAACCCCCGAAGAAGAAAAAGAAGAAACACAAGAAAAAGCGCGGTATGTCTGGCGCGGCAATCGTTTCGCTGGTGGTTTTCATGATTGCCGTCGTCATCGGCGCGGGCACGATCTTTGTTTATACGCAGACACAGCCGTATCTGCTTACGTTTGCGCCCGGCACGATGCTCATGGGCTATCCGCTTGCGGGCGCGACGCAGGAAGAGGCGCAGGCGCTCATTGATACTATCGAGGAAGAGCACGTGAAGGGCTGGCAGGCGGAAATCGCCTGCATGAATCAGACGTATACGATTACGAGCCAGGATGTGGGCCTTCAGATTGATCGGGAAGCGACGCTTGCGCCCCTGTGGGCAGCGGCGCGCGAGGGCGGCATGCTCTCGCGTTATCTGGAAATCCTTCGCCTGAGGAGCGAGCCTGTGATCGTGCAGCCGGTGCTTTCCTATGATCTTTCGACCGTGGATACGATCCTGGAGATCATCCGCGCTGACGTGGAAAGCGAAAGCATCGATGCAGCGGTTACCTATCATCCGGGCAGCGCGCAGCCGTTTGTCTTTACCGATGAGGAAGAGGGCTATGCGTTGGATGTGTCCGGCGTAAAGTCGTCCATTGAAAAGAATCTGCTTCGGCTGAACCCTGCCAGCGTGATGCTGGAGCCCCAAATCATAGAACCCAAGGTTTATCGTGCTGAGCTGGAGGGGGCGCTCTCCCTGCGCGGTCATCTGACTGTTGCGCTTGAAGGGGACGAGGCGACACTGAGCAATGCGGCACTGGCTGCTGCGCAGCTTCATGGTCTGAGCCTTGAGCCGGGCGAGACGCTTTCGTTCAATGAGGCCGTCGGTGCGCGCACGCAGGAGCGCGGCTATCTGGCAGCGCCGGAACCGGCATACGGAGAGAATATATCCGGCGTGGGCGGCGGCGTATGTCAGGTATCCACGGCGCTGTATCGCGCGGCGCTGCTTGCGGATGTCGATATTGCAGAGCGTAATGCTGCCGTACGGCCGGTCAGCTATTGCCCGATGGGGCAGGAGGCTGCCGTTTCCGGTCAGGGACTGGATCTGGTGATTCAGAACCAGACGGAGGCGAAGCTGTTTGTCAGCACACGCACATATGAAAGCGATAAAACGCATTATCTGGAAATCATGATTATCGGCGAGGAACTGGGAAAGCGCTATGCGCTGGAATCGCTTATCGATGAGACGGGCACGATTGAGGAGCCTGTGTATGTGCGTGACCGCGAAGGCAAGTACGCGAAATATACTGACCAGCGCGTTCCGGTGAGCGATGCGCTGCCGGGTTATGCGGCGGATGTGGAACGCGTGACGATGGATGCGGAGGGCATGGAGATTGCCCGCGAGATCGTCTCGCACAGCGAATATGAAGCTGTGCCGCCGATGGTCTATGTCGGCATGCAGGAAAGAGAAGAATAACGCTGTTTTAACCCATAGAGACGAACGCGATGCTGTCTGCATCGGGAAAGAGAGGCATTCATCATGGAGAAGATTTGCTTTAAGACCAGCAAGGGTCCGGCTGCGATCGGCCCGTATTGCAGCGCCGTCGTTTACGGCGATACCGTGTATATGTCCGGCGTGATCGGCGTGGATCCGGCTGTGGGTAAGCCCGTGGAGGGCGGCACGCTCGCGCAGGCGAAGCAGGTGTTTGAAAATATCCGCACGATTCTGGGCGAGCTGGGCCTTACGATGGACGACGTGCTCAAGACGACCGTGTTCCTCAAGGACCTGAGCGATTTCGCCGAGGTGAATAAGCTCTACGCGGAATACTTTGCGCCGAATTTCCCGGCCCGCTCCTGTGTGGAGGTCTCCAAGCTCCCGATGGATCTTGCGATCGAGGTCGAGTGCATCGCCCGCAATCACAAGTAAAACCCACTTAAAACAGCCGCGAAGCGAAGAAGGGGTTCGGGGACAGCGTCCCCGAGCAGGTCTGGGCGGCAGCCCAGAAAGGAAGAGAAAAGATGGAAGGTTTTACCGCTCAGGATATCCGCTATCTCAAGCTGCTGCGCAAGCAGTATCGCACGATTCAGGAGGCTTCTGCGGAGGTCGCGCATTTGCGCGCTGTGCTTCGCCTGCCCAAGGGCACGGAGCATTTCCTTTCGGATTTGCATGGCGAGCATCAGGCGTTTCTGCATATCCTGCATAACGCCAGCGGCGTCATCAAGCGCAAGATCAACGATCTGTACGGCAATATTCTCTCCACGCATGAGCGCGATATGCTCTCCACGCTGATCTATTATCCCGATGAGAAGCTGGCGCTGCTTAAGAAGCAGGGCGTGGTCGGCGATGAGTGGTACAGGCTCACGATCTACCGTCTGATCGAGGTTTGCCGCGTGTGCTCGGTGAAGTATACGCGTAAGCGCGTGCGCGAGGCGATGCCCAAAGAGATGGGCGCGCTGTTTGAGGAACTGAGGCTCAGCGACAGCACGCCGGATAATGAATGATAGGATCGCGAAATGATGCAGGCCATGCTGGAAACCGGCCAGTCGGACGCGATGATCATCGCGCTCAGCCGCGTGATTCAGGCGCTGGCGATTGACAGGCTGCATATCATCGGCGATATCTTCGACCGCGGCAGCCGCGCCGACCGTATCA
>CAZACE010000090.1:0-6367 GCA_964483255.1 uncultured Oscillospiraceae bacterium | reverse complement strand
GACGAGTCCAAGAGCGCTTACCGCGCCCGCACCAAGGACAACAAGTATCCGTGCGTCGAGAAGCTCTTCCGTGAGATCGGCCCGAAGTACAAGGCCCGCAACGCGGAGAAGAACTGCGCCGGTGGTTACACCCGCATCATCAAGAAGGGCCCGCGCCGCGGCGACGCTGCCGAGATGGTCATTCTTGAGCTGATCTAATTCCTTCGTTCTGCAAAAGAAGCTGTTTCGCCTTGCGAAGCAGCTTTTTTTACCCTTATACTCTTCTGAGGATCGATCTATATGCGCGAAGCGAAGAAGGGGTCTGGGGATGATATCCCCAGTCAGGGGTTTGGGGATGAAGTCCCCAAGAAACGAAGGCACATGGAGGGGAAACACATGAATGACATGATCCTGATCCTGGACAGCACACAGGAATATGGGCAGGAGATCGCAAGAAAGCTGCGCGCGGAGGGGATTTTTGCGCAGGCAGCCAAGGCGGGCATGACGGTGGAGGAGATCCGTGCGTATAACGCGCGCGGCGTCATTCTCTGCGGCGCAGCATATGCGCACAATGCCGCGTTGGACGAGGTGATCGCTGGGCTGGATATTCCTGTGCTGGCAATCGGTCAGGCGGCGTATGGCCTGCTTGGCGTCCTTGGCGGCGCGAATGCGGGCGTGGCCATCAGCGGGAAGAAGGCGCAGGTCACCTACGGAAAAAGCGCACTGTTCACGGGCATCTGCGATGGGGAGCGCTTCTTTGGGGAAGCGCAGACGCTGATGCTGCCCGCAGATGTGGAGCAGATTGCCAGCGCAGGCAGCTGCACAATCGCCTTTGAGGATGCAGCCAGGAAGCGCTATGGCGTTACATTTGAGCTGGAGCGCAATGATCCGGAGGGAGCGGCAATCCTGACGAATTTCGTCATGGATATCTGCGGCTGCAGCAGATGCTGGACAACGGAAAGCGCGCTCAGTCAGGCGGAAAACACGCTTGGCGAAGTGGCGGCAAAGGGCGGACATGCCGTGTGCGCCGTCAGCGGCGGCCTGGATTCAGCGCTCTGCGCGCTGCTGGCGCATCGTGCTTTCGGCGAGAGGATGACCGCGATCTTTGTGGATACGGGTCTCATGCGCGAGGGCGAAGCCGACGAAGTGCGCGCAAACATGGCGGCGCTTGGCATCCCGATGCTGTGCGTGGATCGCTCTGACGAGATCCTGAAAGGCCTTGCCGGTAAGCGGGATATGGAAGAAAAGCGCAGGATCGTTGAAGATTGTCTGCGTGAGGAGATCCTCAGGCAGAGCAGAACGATTCAGGGCGAAAAGACCCTGATCCTCGGCACCAACTACGGCGATTATCTGGAGAGCGGCTCTGGTGCGGACAAGTGGCAGGAAAGCGGCATGAACGTCGCTGAGCCGCTCGCGATGCTCTTCAAAGAGGAGATCCGCACGATTGCGCAGATGCTGAACATGGGCGACGCGCTCGTGAGCCGAAAGCCCTTTCCGGCACTGGGACTGGGCGCGCGCATCGTGGGCGAGGTGACGGCGCAGCGGCTGCATGCGCTGCGGCTGGCGGAGCGGGTCTTCCGCGAGGAAATCTGCGACATCGGCCTGGATCGCAAGCTCTATAAGTATTTTCCGGTGATCATCGGCGGAGAGACGCTCGGATCGGAGCTGATGGTGCTTCGCGCGGTGACGCTTTCCGGTGGGCAGCTGACCCCGGCGAGACTGCCGTATGATCTTGTGGAGCGCACGGTGGCCAAGATTCTGGAAAGCCTGCCTATGATTTCGCGTGTGCTCTATGATCAGACGCCCTCGCAGATCGGCAGGGAAAGCTTTGCCTGATCGTATATGAAAGATGAAAATCCGGCTTGTTCATGCAGGCTGGATTTTTTGCTGCCAGAAAGCTTGCTGCAGGCAAAAGCGTCGCATTTGGCGCAAAAAACAATACTGATCAAGGAAGAATGGGAAAAACAGGGGTAGATTGATGCATGTGGGATGTGCTATAATATCATGTATTTATATGCACAGTATCCGGATGCGGCAAAGAATGCCCGTCCGATTGAATGAAAGGTGACTTTCAAAGTATGAGAATCTATCATCCGGTCAGGGGCGTGGGCGGAGCGCTGAGGGAAGACAGCTTCGCCGTCATCGATGACGCGGGCGTGGAGATCGGCAGAGGCGGCCTGGAATACCGGGTTGTGAAGAAGATGACGCCGGATCGCCCGCTGCATATCGAGCTGAGCATGAACGCGCATCCCGCGGCCAGCGATACGCTTTTCGGCGCGCTGAGCGCCAGAGCAGAGAGCATCAAGACGGAGCAGGGCGAGCTGCCGGCGCGCCTGTTTACCCGCTGCGCGATCGAGGATCACGAGCGCCACGAGTATTTTACCCGCATGGGTTTTGACGATTTCGACGGCGAGGAGCTGTTTGTGCTGCCCGTGCCGCAGGATATGAATTCGCGCAGGCGCAATTATAGTCCGCTGGGCACCAAGGGCATCGAGGTGGATCTGCGTACGCGCGCGCGCCGCGAGGAGTTCCTGTTCAGCCTCAAGGAATTCGGCTATGTGGAGCATGCCAGCGAATGGCTCGAGGAACGCATGAAGGATCCGGTGTTCATCGCCAGGGCGATGTACCATGGCAGCGACTTTGTCGGCTATATTCTGGTGACGGGCACGCAGAACGAGGCAATGCTGGAGATGGTCTGCGTGGAGCCAAAGTGGCGCGGCCGCGGTGTGGCCAGCGCGATGATCGACGAGGCGCTCATGCAGCTGAGCAGCCAGCACGTCGGTTATCTGTGCGCGCGCAGCGTGCGGCGCAACAAGAGCGCGATGCAGATGATGCGCCGCAGCGGCTTTAACTGGGTGCGCACCGAGGAATACCTCCTCGGCCGCGACCTCTAAGCAGTTTCAGGCCGCCCGCGAAGCGGCAGAAGGGAGTCTGAGGGATGAAATCCCACAGGCGGGTTTCAGGGCGGCAGCCCTGACATTCCCCATCGTTCCCCCTATTGCAAAACTACGGAGGTATCCGCATGAAGGTTCTGGTTGTCGGCGGCGGTGGCCGCGAGCATGCCGTCTGTAAAAAGCTGAAGGAGAGCAGGCTGGTCAGGGAGCTGCTGTGCGCGCCGGGCAATGCCGGCATTGCACAGGTGGCGAACTGCGTGCCGGGCGTGAAGGCAACGGACGTTGCAGCGATTGTGAAGCTGGCCAAGGATGAAAAGGTCGACTTTGTCTGCGTGACGCCGGATGATCCGCTGGCGCTGGGCTGCGTGGATGAGCTGGAGAAGGAAGGCATCGCGGCCTTCGGCCCGAGCGCGTATGCGGCGCAGATGGAATCCAGCAAGATTTTTGCCAAAAACCTGATGAAGAAATACGGCATCCCGACCGCGCAGAGCGAGACGTTTGACGATATGGACGCAGCGCTTGCCTATCTGGATACACAGACCGCGCCGATCGTCATCAAGGCGGACGGCCTGGCGCTGGGCAAGGGCGTCATCGTTGCGGCATCCATGGATGAAGCGAAGGAAGCTGTCGTCGATATGATGCAGGGCGGCAGATTCGGCAAGAGCGGCGCGCGCGTGCTCATCGAAGAATGCATGTTTGGCCGCGAGGTAACCGTGCTGTGCTTCTGCGATGGCAAGACCATCGTGCCCATGCGCGCCAGCCAGGATCATAAGCGTGTTTTCGATCACGATCAGGGCCCGAATACCGGCGGCATGGGCGCGTTCGCCCCGAGCCCGCTGTATACGCAGGAGATTGCCGAGCGCACGATGAAGGAAATCCTCGTGCCGACCCTGAACGCCATGAATGCCGAGGGCTTCACGTTCAAGGGCGTGCTCTATGTCGGCCTGATGCTCACCGATAAGGGCCCAAAGGTGGTCGAATACAACGCGCGCTTCGGCGACCCGGAGACGCAGGCTGTGCTTCCGCTGCTCGATTCCGACCTCATGGAGATCATGATGGCCGTGCGCGAGCAGAGGCTCTCTGCGCTTGATATCCAGTGGAAGAAGGAATCTGCGGCCTGCATTGTGCTCGCCAGCGGCGGCTACCCGGGCAAGTACGAGGGCGGCAAGGTGATCACAGGCATGGATGATGCCGAAGCGATGGGCGCGACCGTATATCATGCGGGCACGAAAATGGCGGATGGAAACTACGTCACCGCCGGCGGCCGTGTGCTGGGCGTGACCGCGCTGGGCGAAAACCTGCGCGCCGCGGTGGACAGCGCCTATGCTGCCGCCAGAAAGATCCATTTTGACGGCGCACATATGCGCAGCGACATCGGCAGCAAGGATTGCTGAAAGCAGACGAGAATATGCGAAGCAAGGTCGATGGCCTTGCTTTGTGTTCAGATGACGTTTGATCAGAATATAGGATAGATTTTCGATGAAAAGAAATGTGATTAAAACGTTCCTGCTGGTGATGCTGCTGGTGATGCTGCTGATGCCGCTGACGCGGCTGCTTTCCATAGGGCAGCAAGCGGCAGACGCAAACGATGCGGAGCATATGATCAAGCCAATGCTGGCGATGCTGGCGGAGAGTCCGCAGATGACGGCGAATACAGCTGTTGAGCCGATCATGGAGCTGGAGGACGCCTGGGAGATCGAGGATACCCGCGAGGAAAGCTGGGAAACGCCGCTGGTCGTTGGCATGCGCAGCGGAGACACTGAGCTGGGCTTTGATCGTGCGAGTAATACGTTCTACTGCACGCTGGGTATGGACGGCGGGGATGACTGGCCGGAGCTGGCGCTGTTTGCAAAGCCTGAACAGGGCATAGAGAATCTGCGTGTAGCGTGGGTTGACGATTACAGCTACGATTATCGCAGCGACGCGATCCGTGAGGGTTATCGCTATGAACTGATGGCCTATACCGACACGCAGTATGCATACTTTGGCGTGGTTTTTACGGGCCTGCCGACGGTGACGCTGCATGTGTCGGGGGGGGGTCAGGAGTCTCTGGGCGATGAATATGTGCCGGCGCGCGTAAGCATTTCGAGCGCGGAGCATGAAGCGATCAATTCTGGCGTGTGGGTGCATCTTCGCGGCGGCGGTTCAGTCAAGCCCATTGATAAGAATTCGTACCGCATAGAATTTCACGAGTTTACCAATCGGGGCGACCAAAAGACGGAACGCAGTGTGCTGGGTATGCCGCTGGATACGGACTGGCTGCTGATCGGCAACGCACAGGAGAGCACGGCAATCCGCAATTATCTCTGCTGGGAAATGTGGCGTGCGTGGAATCAGGATGGTGATGCGCCAACGCTGCTTGAAAGCCGCTTGGCAGAGCTGTTCGTGGATAATGAATACATGGGTCTGTACCAGATCCTGGAACGGATCGATATTGAAGAAGAGCTGGTGCGCATGGACGGCAGTCTGTCTTCAGATTCGGTGGCGAGGATTATCGTTGGCATCAACATAGACGAATATCCTGTGCTTGATCTCAAAAAGGAAGCGAATCTGTGGATCGAGCATCGCTATGAAGCGAAGAATGACTATGAGCGAACCTTCAGAAGGATCGAAGATTACGGAAAGCTGATGCAGACCGGCGAAAATGCATTGACGGACGAGGCGTTTGCCCAGCTGGCAGCGCAGCGGATTCCGGTGCGGGAGATGATGTCCTATTATCTCTTCTCGCAGGTTTGCGGCCTGGGATCGGATAATATCTTCAATAACCTGTATATCTGGACGGTGAATCGTGAAGACGGATATGTGTATTACGTTTCTCCATGGGATATGGATCTGACGTTTGCTGTGCCTTCGGAAGGCATAAGTGTGGAAAAGGGCGAAAGTTTGGAGATGTCCTTTTCGCTGCCGTGCAGAATGTTGGATCTGGATGTGAACGGTTCCAGGGAGACGATGTGGGAAATCTGGCAGGAAAAGAGACAAAATATCATTTCTGAAGACGAGCTGCATGCATGGATGACAGGGATTGAGGAAATGATCAATGCATCGGGCGCTTATCGCAGAGAATCTGAAAAATGGTATGGGGAAGCAGCAGAGCTTTCCAGCGCGGATATTCTCTACTATACGTTGGCTCGCGTGAAAAATGTTGAAAATGCTATGCGGGAAGTATGGCCTGCACCGAATATGCCTGAGCAATGAGATGGCTTACAATCAGACAAGCTAATCTTGTTCTTTGCTAAATATGTCTTAAAACCGCGCGAAGCAAAGAAGGGGTTTGGGCGGCAGCCCAACGTTTCCCTTTTAAGCTGGGAATAATATCAGGAGGGAAATATAATGAAGTTTTCCGGCAGTTATGTGGCGATTGTGACGCCGTTCAATCCGGACGGAAGCGTCAATTTTGATAAACTGAAAGAGCTGGTGAAGTGGCATCTTGCCGAGGGCACAGACGGCATCGTCGCGCTGGGCACGACGGGCGAATCGAGCACCATGAGCCACGA